>JARRRG010000550.1:0-2924 GCA_037380965.1 Deltaproteobacteria bacterium | reverse complement strand
ATCGATGAAGGCCTCTTTCCATTCGCGGCCCCTCTTCTTTTCCAGTTCTGAAAGCACAGCGCACCACAGGAGCGGCAAAGATTCGCCAACTAAACTTGATTCGCCCAAATAGCCTCCGCGGTCTGAGGCTCTGCCTCAATAGATAACCGTCGAACGTCGGTCCCTACCCGACGGTTGTCATCTGGCCAGACGTTTTCTCGGCGGAATCGTCCGATGATCCACGGCGGATCGCGTGCTCCTGCATTTTCTCTTTAACGATCCTGCGGTAATCGAGATAGTGCTCGATCAGAAGCAGTGCGGAGAGAAAATGCCGAAATCTGCGGTCGGGAAACTTTTTCATTGCAGTGAATAACAACCTCCAAAATTTAAATCGCGAAGCGTAGACTACTCCTTGCCGAAAGAGTGAGACCGCGGTGCCACGAAGTTCCCAGAAATAAGGGATATTATAGCTTCTTCTCTCTGGAGGTTGGTCCATGGCATCGAAATGCCGGAAGGTACGATCCAAATAGCCTTCCGGATCATAAAGGACTTCATACACTTGAACCAACTCTTCCAATATTTGCTCCTTTGGCCTGGTAGGCACGAAATTGATCATGCCATGCGAACTACCGATCTCCGTGTTCTCAAATCCGTCCCATTCTATACGTCCTTCCGCTTCTAGACGTTTCCAGAGAGCTGTCCCGGGTCCTGCCTGAAGCACAGCGGCTCCAACCTCTGGAATTTGGTTCCGCTGCGCAAAATTGATGATACGTTGGCCCGCCCCGGGCCGCTCATGGTCAAAACCAAGTATAGCCCCCATCTGAATCTGTAGTCCGGCTCGGTTGATCTTCTTGCAGACCTCGTCAAGGTCAGCTCTTGCGTTATGATACTTTTTCGCCAATTTGAGGCTTTCACGGTCTGGAGTTTCTATGCCGAGGAACACTCTATAGAACCCGGCCCGCACCAACATTTCCATCAACTCGTCGTCCTCGGCAAGATTGACGGATGCAGAGCAGCCAAAGTCGAAGGGATGGCCGTGCTCGTCCATCCATGGAATCAGACTTCTCAGAAGATCTTTAGCAGCTTGACGTTTTCCAATGAAGTTGTCGTCAACGAAAAGTACTTGCCTTCTCCAACCAATATTGTAAATGATTTCAAGATCTCGTAAGACCTGTTGAGCATTCTTTGTCCTGATTTCCCGTCCAAGGATCAAAGAAGTATTGCAGAATTCGCAATTGAAGGGGCACCCTCTGGAGAACTCAACGGGCATAGATAGGTAGCGTCGGGTATTGACCAGATCGTATCTTGGCGAGGGAGAATCCTTCAAATCAGGCCGGCCGGAAGACTCGATGATTAAGCCTGATTCCCGATTACTGAGCGCCTCAACCAGCCTGGGAACGGCTAATTCCACTTCTCCCCGAACTACAATGTCGGCACCCTCCGCAAGCGCGTGATCCGGGAAATAGAACACCCCAGGACCACCTACTACAACCGTTTTCCCTCTGCGCCGTGCATCATGGACGGCTTGACGCATGCCACGCCAGTGGATGGCCATGCCTGACACCATTACGACGTCGCATCCCTCCCAGTCCTCCTCGGAAATCGGACCAACGGGAGAATCAACGAGCTTCAAAGGCCAAGACTTGGGAAGCACCGAAGCTACTGTGAGCAGGCTGAGAGGCGGGTCGAGCACCTCTTTGCCGAGTATGCTTAGCACCCTGTCATACGAATAGAGCGTTTGAGGAGATCGCGGATAGATAAGAAGAACGTTCATTGACACCTCCCCCTTGGAAGCGATCAAGAAAGTGGAGTGCCTTGACGCTTAGCTGGAACCCACTTTTAGTCGTGCTATCGCCAGCCCCTGGTGATCCTACCTCGTACCGAGTCCTTACACGAGAGATTATCAGATCCTATCCAACTGTTGCAAGCACCTCCTGGCTTCTTGCGTGAAAGGAAACCTCTCAACGCCAGCGAAAACGGGAATAGCCGAAGAAGCGAGAAAGCCCACTTGACGTCCAGGATCTGCTTCTTTGGAGGCGGCACCAGAAGAAATTACACGCTCTCTTGTAATTCAACCCTCTGAGTACAGGATGACCTTCGCAGATGATGAGCAGACAGGCTTATCGCTCTCAGCCAAATCACCATCGTCTGACGAAATACCATTTATTGCATGTGAGAATCCAGATCCTTTCATTCCCAACAGCGGGCATCCCCCATAGACCACCCCCTCCCTGCCAACGCAGTGCGCAGCCGGAAGTTGTCAACGCACGCGCAAACACGTATCAGGCATTGGTGATCGCCGCCATGTCTCTGCTCACAAGCTTCTTGAGGGGCGAAAAGGAGAGAATGATAGCGGGTATGAATACGAGATCTCCGAACAATGCTGCCAGGATGGCCGTGGAGCCGAGTATTCCGAAAGAGATCACCGGCTGGAAAGGCGACGATATGAGGGCTAGGAATCCAAAGAAAAGAACCGCCGAAGTTGAAATCAGCGCTTTACCCGTAACCCCGTAGGCATCTGCCAGGCATGTTTCAACATCCTGGGCATGGCCTTTGGACCTCATCTCCCTTCTTAACTGGGTCAAATAGTGGATCGTATCGTCCACCGACAGGCCAATGGCGACGGTGGCGGCAAAGATGGTGACATGGTCTAATGCTATGCCGAACCATCCCATGAGGCCGAAAATAACCGCCAACGGCAGGGTGTTGGGAATCAGGCTGACCATTCCGAGCAGGAACGAGCGGAATTGCAGGATCAGTAGACCAGTAATGCAGGAGAGGGCCAGGATTAGGGATATGCTCTGAGCTCTTACCAATTCGGAACCCTGGGAGTGGAATACCACGAGTCCCCCCGTAAGCGACAATTTTCCGGTGCCTTTCAGAGACTCCTCCGCGAGGGCGCGGACTTTGCCAATGGTTGACCCGATGGAGACCGATGGCGAATT
>JARRRG010000549.1:0-2932 GCA_037380965.1 Deltaproteobacteria bacterium | reverse complement strand
GCGTCATCGTTCGACGTGCTCACCACAATCTTTCCACATCTGACTCGTCTCCGTTGGCGAGACCGGAAGAGGAGTGAGAGATGGGATCTTGGCACAAGACCACATGCATCTGTTGCGCGCAGAACTGCGGCCTCGAAGTCATGGTTGAGGGGAACCGCATCGTCAAAGTGAAACCGGACAAAGAAAATCTCCGGAGCGAGGGGTACGCGTGCCGCAAGGGGCTCAAGATATCCCACTACCAGCACAATGCCGACCGCTTGACTCACCCCCTCAAACGAGAAGGCCGCACCTTTCGACAAATCTCGTGGGAGCAGGCCCTGAACGAGATTAGTGCAAAGCTGCAGGACATCCTGGAGCGCCATGGACCCCGCGCACTGGCCTACATGGGGGGCGGCGGCCAGGGCTGCCATTTCGAGGCTGCCTTCGCTGTGCGCCTGCTCCGGGGTTTGGGCTCGTACTATCATTACAGTCCTCTGGCCCAGGAATTGACCGGTATGTTCTGGGTGAACGGCAGGACCCTCGGCAGACAATATCTACCCTTGATCCCTGATGAGCGTGAGACCGACATGCTGATGGCCATTGGCTGGAACGGGTGGATGAGCCACCAGATGCCGCAGGCGAGGCGCCATCTCAAGAGGATTTCCGAGGACCCGGACAAGCTCCTGGTGGTGATCGATCCCCGGCGTTCGGAAACCGCGGAGCGAGCGAACATTCACCTCGCTATCCGACCTGGCACTGACGCCCTTCTCACCCGGGCCATGATTGCCCTCATCGTGCAGGAGGGGTGGCACAATTCCGAATACATCGCCGACCATGTGAGCGGATTTGACGATGTCCTCCCATGGTTTGCCAATTTCGACGCGCGAGACGCGATCAGAGTGTGCGAGCTCGACTACGACGAGGTAAAGGAGGTCAGCAGGCTCTTTGCAACCCGCAACTCGTCTCTGCACGCGGACCTGGGAATACTCATGAACCGCCACAGCACCGTGACCTCGTACCTCGAGGTGATCCTGCTCGCCATATGCGGCCGTATAGGAGTCAGGGGGGGCAACCTCATCCCCGGCCACCTCATGCCTATGGGATCCCATTCGGATGAACGTGAATCACGAACCTGGCGGACGGTTACGACGGATTTCCCGGCCATCATGGGCACATTTCCGCCGAACGTCATGCCAGAGGAGATCATGGCGGATCACCCGGATCGTCTCCGGGCCGTCATCATCAGCGGCTCCAATCCGTTGCGATCGTACGCGGACACCACTGCGTACGAACAGGCCTGTGAGAAGCTCGACCTGCTGGTAACAATTGAGGTGGCCATGAGCGAGACTGCTGCACTCTCGGATTACGTGTTGCCTGCTCGCTCGGCCATGGAAAAATGGGACGGGACTTTCTTTGCGTGGACCTATCCGGAAATATTTTTTCAAATGCGCCGGCCTGTGGTGGAGCCGGAGGGCGAGCTCCGCGAGGAAAGTGAAATTCTGGTTGAACTCGCAGACCGGATGGGTCTGATCCCTGACATTCCCGAGTCGCTCTTTGACGCGGCACGCGGTGACCGGACGGAATTCGCGGGGGCTCTTATGACCTATGCCCAGTCCGAGCCTCGCGCGATGCAGGTCCTGCCCTTTGTGCTTGCCGAAACGCTTGGGCCGGTAGTGGGATCGTTCAATCTGGCCGCGCTGTGGGGGCTGCTCCAGACCGCGCCCCCCTCTTTCAGAAAGAATGCGGCACGCAGCGGCTTCGACCCGGGACCGAAGATGGGCGAGCAATTGTTCCAGGCCATTCTGGACCGGCCCGAGGGGCTGTGGATAGGTACATGCGATCCCGATGCCAATTTGGCCGAGCTTCGCACGGAAGATGGAAAAATTGACGTGCTGATCCCTGAGCTGGCCGAATGGGTCCAGAGCATTGACGCGGCGAGCGAGGAAAAGGCTCTTGTCCCGAATCCTCAATTTCCTTTATTACTCATGGCCGGTCGTCATTTCGATTACAACGCGAATACGATCATGCGCGATCCCGCGTGGAATGACGGCAAGACGCGCTGCACTCTGCTCATGCACCCCTCGGACGCGCGGGCAATCGGCGCGGCAGACGACCAGATGGTACGCGTTACCACGGACGCGGGTACGGGAGAGATCAGGTTGAAAATAACCGAAACCGCGAGACCGGGCCACGTGGTCATGCCCCACGGATTCGGCCTTGTTTTCCAGGGCGAGACCCATGGATCGAATGTCAACCGCCTGACCAGGAATACTCACCGTGATCGGCTAGCGGCCACGCCGCTGCACCGGTTTGTGCCGTGCCGCGTGGAGCCGTTGTAGTCCCTCGGTCTTGGGGGGAGTCCTCTCTTCCGGTATCCGCCGCGACCCTTGCCGTACTTGGTTCCGGGAGTGTAGAATGGAAGGCCGTAAAACCGGGAGATCGAATAGGCATGAGTACAAGCTGGATACCGATATCAACCATTTTGAAGACTGCGCCGAAGCTCCTCGAGCGGCCTCAGTACGCCAAGAATGTGGCGATGATCCAGGTGGACAAGTTCCTCCGGAATCTCTCGATGCGCGGCGAGGAGGGCACGGCAAATCGCATACGCCAGTGCAGCATCAGGATCACGGACGTGTGCAATCTGAGATGTCACACCTGCGGCCAATGGGGCGACCAGGGCTTTCTCCGAGGATGCTCGATCAAGGAGCTCAAAGGTCAGGAAGTCACTCCCGAGCGTTACATCGAGTTGCTCCGGGATCTTAAAGAGCACGGGCACGCGCCCTCCGTGTACCTCTGGGGGGGAGAACCCATGCTGTACAAAGGCTCGGTCAGCATCATCGAGGAGGCCGCCCGATTAGGCATGCCGCCGAGCATCGCCACCAACGGGACGGGCGTTGCGGAAAAGGCGGAGAGGCTCGTTTCAGCCCCCATGTTCGTCATTCAGGTCTCGGTC
>JARRRG010000548.1:0-2945 GCA_037380965.1 Deltaproteobacteria bacterium | reverse complement strand
GAAAAGATCCTCCCTTGCCTTTAGACGAAAATTCAGCTATAAATTCAGTAGGTTTAGCCCTAAAATCATGTAACGAACAGGATGCGCACCCGTCTCTATGAAAAGAGGTTGTCCCGCCGTATAATGCGGCTTGGACGACCTTCAGGCCAATAGCTGAGTCTTCCCGTATGAAAAGGGTGTTCTCCCGGAGCTGTACCCGTCGATGAATATTGCCGAATCCTCTGTGAAGTTCCCGATCACGGTTATCGTGCGAGTGTTGCTCGTTGTCGTATTCGGGTACGTCTGTCTCACCTTCCTCACCGTGGAGCTCAAACCTGAAACGGAGCCGCCCGTCATCGTGGTCTCGACTCAATTTCCCGGCGCCGCTCCGGAAGAAGTCGAAGGCGAGGTGACCACGCAATTTGAGGAAGCAATCAGCGGCGTCTCCAATATGATGTACACCTTCGGGTACGCACTCTACGGTCGATCCTTCATCATTTGCTTCTTCCATCCGGGGACCAACCTGGACCTTGCCGCGGCGGAAGTTCAGCGGAACATAGACCGTGTTGGGAATCTGCCGAGTGCCGTGGAGAAGCCCGAGATTTTCAAGGCGAGTGAGCGGATCAATCTGCCGGTGTACCAGTTCGCGCTCACCGGCAACGTGGACCTGGTTACGATGTCCACCTGGGCGGAGAAAGAGATCACTCCCGCGTTCAAACGAGTTCCGGGCGTCGGTGACTGCCAGTATGACGGCAATCGCGACCGGGAGATGCAGGTGGTGTTCGACAAGGAACGCCTGAAAGCACGCGGCCTCACGGTGGAGCAGGTCAAAGAGCATATTGACAGGACCAATCTGAATCAGAGCGGCGGATACTTCGTCGAAGGCGACAGGGAATGGATCGTCCGGACCGTTGGTGAGCTTCTCTCCGCGCAGCAGTTTCGAAATATCATCATCTCCAAACCGGGCGACCCGATTGTGTACCTGTCCGATGTAGCCACGGTCGAAGACAAGTACGAACGACCCGATTCCTACTGCCGCATCAACGGCAAACAAGGGATCGTGTTCAGCGTGTACAGTCAGGTCGGCGCGAACCTCCTCGCAACGATCGAAGGCGCGGACAAGAAGTTGGCCCTCATGCAGAAGGAATTCGGACCGCTGGTGGCAAAATTCGAAAAACTGTACGACCAGAGTGCGTACATTCGTGATGCTGTCAGCATTGTGCGGGAATGTCTTATCGAGGCGCTCGTGCTCGTGTTGCTCGTGCTCTTCGTGTTTCTGAAGCGGTGGCGAAGCATCGTCATTGTGGCCACCTCGATTCCCGTTTCGATCATCGGAACGTTCATCGGCATGTATCTCTTCGGGTATTCCATCAATGTCCTCTCGCTGGCCGGTCTGGCACTGTCGATGGGATTGATCGTGGACGACGCGATCGTCGTGCTGGAGAATATTTACCGGCATCGGTACGAGGAGGGGAAGAACATCTACCGAGCCTGCGTGGATGGAACCCGGGAAGTGGGGATGGCCGCGTTGATGTGCACCCTGACTACCGCCGCGGTCTTCATGCCGGTTCTCATGCTCAAGGGCGAGATCGGCAGCCTCTTCGGACCGGTGGCGTTTGTGATCTCGTTTGCAATCTTCATGTCACTCTTCGATGCATTCACGGTTGTGCCAATGCTGGCTTCACGGTGGATGCGTGAGGAGAGGGCGGCCACGGGAATCGCGAGAAAGGTCATGGCTCCCCTGTACCTCCTGGACCGTGTCGGATCGGCCGCGGCGCGTGGGATCCTCGGATCGCTCGCGTTTTTTCTGGGCGGTCTGGGCAGGAAGTTCGCGCTCATCGCGTTTGTCCTCATTCTCCTGGGAGTCTCTCTCTACATCCTGCCGGGGATGGGGTACCTTCCGACGGGTGGCACGAACCTCATCAAGGTTCAGATCGACACGTACGAGGGTCTCAATCTGGACGAAAGAAATAGTCTCATGACTATTCTCGAGAAGCGGTGGCGGAAGATCAAAGGGGTGCGGAACATTGTCACGGTGCCGAGCCGAAACTCGCACCGAAATGCAATCTACCTGATCTGTGACCGGGAAGAAGAGAGCGGCGTGCCCATATCGGCAGTGGCCAGGAAGGCTGTCGCGTCGTCAAAGGATCTACCGCTCAGCGGTATCAATCCCATTCAGTTTCCCCTCTTCGGCAACATCCATACGAGATCGAGCATTGTGGATGTGCGGCTCCTGGGCCTGAGCTACGAGATCCTTGGCCCGATCGTCCACCAGATAGAGAGTTTTGGGAAGAAGATCAAGGGGGTGGTTTTCACCTATACGGATCTCGCATTGAAAAAGCCTCAGGTAGAGATACGAGTCGATCACCAGCGTGCCGCGTACCTCGGATTCGACGTGAAGGATATTGCAGACGCGGTGGAGGCTGCCATCGGGGGGCAGCGGACCAAATCCCAGTACGATTCGGCCGGGCGTTATTACTATATCCGTGTGATGGGCGATGAGCGGCATGTGACCAGCGTTTCGGATGTGGGCAACATCATTCTGACCTCTCCGCGCAATCCTGAGGTCCAGGTGCCGCTCTCGAGCGTGGCGACCATCAAGACGAGTTTCGGGCCGCTTCGCATCAACCACTACAATATGAAACGGAGCGCGCGGGTCCAGTTCACCATTGAAGGGCGGCCGCTGGCGGACGTTTACAAGGAGCTGGAACAGAAAATCAAGGAAGAGGTGGCCTTTCCCCCTCGATACAGCTTCATGCCCCATGGCGCGGTGAGTGAGCTGAAATCGATGATCGAGGCAATACGCTTCGTATTTCCCCTGTCCTGCGTTATCGTGTACCTGCTCCTCGTTATGCAGTTTCAGTCATTCCTGCGACCACTCTCGATTCTGCTGAGCGTACCCCTCTCGATCATCGGCGCCAATTTCATTGTGGCCTTGACCGGCGTGAACTTCGACTCGTTCACGT
>JARRRG010000547.1:0-2956 GCA_037380965.1 Deltaproteobacteria bacterium | reverse complement strand
TCGTCGGCCGGGCGTGAGACCGCCTCAGGTAACCGAGGCCAAAAAGGGGCTCCGGGAGCGGACGATTTGTTATGGCAGCTTTTCTTCTTCTCTTTTGGAGTACGGTGAATCTTCAAGGATCCGAAGCCTGTCCATGAAGCTCAATCATCGGTAGTCCAAGAATGGTCGTCTTCACCCCGATCGCGAAAGATCGGGGCCTATCAAGCCTCGGCTGTTGCCCGCTTTGATTTCCCTGAGGAGATCTTCCATCCCCTGTATTGGGTTCAGCAATTCCGTGACCGCACGTCCCACCTGTTTGATGGTGTGGCAATCAGATCCTCCCACTCCTGGTAGGCCAAGTTTCATTGCAGCCTGAATGGCGCGGTCGTTCTGTTGTAAGCCGTTCATTCCATTATGGGTTTCCACGGCATCAAGGTGGGGAAAGGAGTAGATTTTCTCTCCCAGGGAGTCCCACCCTCTGAACGGATGGGCTGGAACACAGATCCCGCCAAGGTTGTGGACACGTTGGATTACCTTGGAAAGATTGAGATGGTTGTGCCTGCCCCACCGATTCCAGGAATCGTCCGCAACACCGTACACAAGCAGATGGCCGCAATCGGTCGACACCTCAACTCCCCGCAGGACAACGAAGTCCGGCGGTAACTCCACCCTCAGGACGGGCTTGGACGCTTCCATGGAATGGTGCTCGGTAAAGCACACGCCGTCCAGACCCAAATCCAACGCCCGCGAAATCAGGTCTCTCGGCTCCAAATGATTGTCGTTCGAGTACTTACTGTGACAATGAAGATCTATGAGCATGGTCTGCTTGCCGGATAGTACATCGACCGCCCAAATTCAGATGGGAAACCTCGTGAGCGGCATTCAAACTGCATAAGGCCGCGCACAGCAATGGAGGTGCCACTGGTACAGGGCCATGTCCAAACCAGCAGCCCAAAGCGGTCATCTGTCGCGAACGACGATGCCGTTAAAGACAGGCACGATGAGGCCCTTCTGCAGCCGACGCTTCCCGCACCCTTCTTGACCGTGGCCCTGAGCTGTCCTATTTTTACTACTATAGTTGGCGGAAGAAAAAACGCAACCCATGCCGGAGAAGGAATCATACCACGTTCCAAAGCGAGGTGGTGGTTCGGGAGAAGGCAGTGGATAGTGTGGATGAGATTGCTTCGCTGACTCCGCCGCTTGAAGGTAGAAGCGGGTGCGCCAACACCGCGATTCTCGGGATGGCGGTAGTGTACGAAATTGTCTTATTTGAGCTTGACAGAACGACAATCGATCCAGGCCCTCAGGATACCCTGAGAGTAGCTCAAAAAGAGATTGAACGCATTTAGCTGGATTTGGACAAGCTCATCGCTGAAACTCACGCTGCACTTGCGAGTGGCGGCTCAATTGGTCGGAGCCTCGAGCTAGGGGACCACGCACTTGGTACGAGAGAATCTCATGATGATCAAATCTCGCGAAAAGCGAAAAGGGTACCTTGAAAGAGTGGACACGCTCTCAGAGGCTGGCATGCGGAAGAAGCAAGAGGTATTGGAAGACGTGTGATATCTGTTATCCGTGAATAAAGGGTTAAGGTTGAGAGTCCGAGGAGGCAAGAATGACCATGTATACGATCCATCCCCTCGCGGTGGGCTTTAACGAGACCGACCAGGGAATCATGACCTATCAACGTTTCCATGGCAAAAGGATCATTTTGCCGGTCTACGTCTTCGCCATCAAGGGAGGGGATAGGAAAATCATCGTAGATACCGGCCTCGAAGACTTCGTTGCGCCACCGGATCTCGAAGAGCGTACGGGATTCCCGGTGATGGAGTTCGAGGAAGCGCTTGCAACTGTTGGTTGGAAACCCGAAGAGATCGAGATCATCATTCACACTCATCTTCACAATGATCATTGTGAGAATGATTTTCAGTGCCCGAACGCTGAGGTCTACGTGCAGCAGGCCGAATTGGACTTTTTCCACAACCCCCATCCCATAGATCACCGGTACTACCCCGACGTGCTCGATGGAGTAAACGTGGTCACCGTCGACGGAGATGCCACCATTCTCGACGGGATAGACGTGTTGTTCACGCCGGGTCACACACCCGGAGGTCAGTCGGTTGTGGTGGAAACGCTGAAGGGGAAGGCGCTGATCACCGGTCTCTGCTGCAATGCGGAAAATTTTCCCGCCACTGGGGGAGTCATCGCTCCAGGCGTTCATCTGGACGCCATCCAAGCCTATGAAAGTATGAAGCAAGTGCGGGAGAAAGCGGATATTCTCATCCCTCTTCACGATCTTGAGGTGGGGAGAAATCGAATTATTCCCGCATAGAGCGGCATTTCATGCAGCGGACACGCACGCGAGCGGAATTCCGGCCGCAAGCGTGCAAGGACGTGCACTGAGGCGTAAAGGCAGACCCGCGACACCACAGCGCACGCCGGAACAGGAAGCCCAAAGCTCAATGGCGAGTATGCCGGGAGTTCTGGAAAGGATGGGGATCGAGAATGGCGAATCCGTGTTACCGGCACCCCGACCGAGAGGGGAGCTATTATTGTCAAAAAGACGGAACCTACATGTGTGAGGAGTGCGCGTGCTGTCATTCTCCTGGGATATACTGTAAGTTCCGAACGGCTTGCGTGATCCACATGCTGACGAAAGACGGAGAGCTCGCAGACTGCGAAGGCAAGGTGCAGTCGAATCAGTCGGACAGGGAAGAGGATGTCGAGACGAAAATGTCCGTCTCCAGGGGATGACAAATCGGGATCCGATGATTATATTCGTCGGTTGAGAAAGTAGCAGGCAAGAATAAGCTGGCCCAGAGACTCAGACATCGGGCTTTCCAATGACAAAACGAGACTACTACGAAATTCTTGAAGTCACCAAGAACGCAAGCAGTGCAGAAATCAAGAAGGCCTATCGCAGGTTGGCGTTAAAATATCACCCTGACAGGAATGAAGGGGATAAGGAGGCCGAGGA
>JARRRG010000546.1:0-2966 GCA_037380965.1 Deltaproteobacteria bacterium | reverse complement strand
TGATCGAAGATCGCTGCCGACGTCTCAACGAGGTGTATCTCACTCACATTACCCGTCGCCGTCCCTTTGTATTCCTGAAGCTTGCTATGAGCTTGGACGGCAGAATCGCTACTCGCACCGGACACTCCCGGTGGATTTCGTCCGAGGTTTCCCGCCGGCACGTTCACAGGCTGAGAGACAGGGTTTCCGCGGTGATGGTGGGAATCGGGACGCTGCTCGCGGACAATCCTTCCCTGACGACCCGTTTGCCCGGGAGGCGAGGACGCGATCCAATTCGGATAATCATAGACTCAGCCCTGAGGACTCCTTCGGACTCAGCAGTCTTCAACCCCTCGTCCAAGGCCGGGGTCATTATCGCGAGTCGAAAGGATCCGCCAGCCACGAGAAAGGCACTCCTTGAGAAAAAAGGAGCGCGAATCATTCAGACCAGGGGAGTCAAACAGGTCGACCTTGCGGATCTGCTTTCCCGGCTTTATGAAAGCGGAATCACCTCGGTGCTCATCGAGGGCGGGGCAGGCCTTGCCTGGGGCTCATTACATACAGAGGTGGTGGATCGTTGCCTTTTCTTCTATTCTCCGATGATCATCGGAGGAGAAAAGGCCCCCTCAGGTGTCGGAGGAACCGGAATCAGCAGGCTCGAGACCGCGCCCCGGCTGATTGATGTGGAGACAAGCCGAAGAGGTCCTGACATCCTGGTGAGTGGTCGAGTCGATTATCCGGGAGACTCGCGGCTCTAAAAGGGACTCCTCGTCACGTCACCAGGCATCCCGGCAAACACGGGCGCGGAGAATTGGACGCGATTCTCTGTTCAGTTCGGAGGCTGGTAGAGCTTACCACAATCAATTTGGCAGACATTCCCACGGGGAACGCAAGAGGTCGTTTTCATGCGACTTATTTACCCGGTGGATCGCGTCTCGCTGATCGTTTCGGAGTGATTCATGATTCTTCAGATTAATCCGGTTCATCCCCAGCCTCGGCGCATCGAACGGGTGGCTCAGATTTTGCGCTCGGACGGCGTGATCATCTATCCGACGGACACCGTCTACGGGCTCGGCTGCCACATCCAGAGCAAAAAGGCACTGGAGCGGGTTCGCCGGATCAAGCGAATGGGAAACAAGCGGCATCTCACCTTCGTGTTCGCTGACCTGAAGCAAATATCTCTTTATGCGCAGGTAACCGACATCGCGTACAGAATCCTCCGCCGCTTTCTTCCCGGGCCCTATACCTTTGTCTTGCGGGCCACCCGGCTCGTGCCTCGCATCGTACTGACAAAGCGCAATGAGGTGGGAATCCGCATCCCGGACAACCGCGTGTGCCAAGCTCTGCTCGAGGAGATGGGCACTCCTATTCTCAGCTCTTCGGTTCGAATGCCCGACGATCAGCTTCTGGACGATCCGAGGGAAATCGCGAGAATCTACAAGGGACAGGCGGACCTCGTCATAGACGGCGGGATTTTCCTGCCCGAGCCTTCGTCAATTGTCAGTCTCTTGGATGATGAACCGACCGTGCTCCGAGCGGGAAAAGGAGACGTGAGTTTCTTCGCCTGATTCCAGATCGCCTTGCTCTCATGGGATCATATTGCGACGCGCGACGCGTCCGGGCGAGCACGCTTTCGGCAGCGCGGTTTACGGTCGGCCGCGCCGGCTCATCAGGCGAGTCGGCCCCAGATGTGCTCTTTTCTTCCACTGGCCCGGAATTGATCTCTTTCGCGGCAACGCGTCTCATTCACCGCGTTACCCCCTCACGGGCAAGAGCCTCAATCTGCTGCGTAGTGAGGCCCAACTGGGAGAGCACTTCCTCTGTATGCTGTCCCAGGTCAGGCGCGGGCACTTCCTCGGGTAAAGTCGAATCCGTGAGCCTGAGGGGGCATCCCAGGTATCTCCGGCCGTCAGCGCCATGCGTAACCATCTTGCGAGCTCGCGTTAATTCTGAATTTGCCGTCTCGTCGAGCCTCAGGACCGGCTCGCAGCACGCATCATGATCTTTCATCTTTTCGCCCCACTCCTCCTGAGTGCGCGAGCCGAAAATTTCCGCAACTTCGTCCACGACCTCCGGCCCTCCAAACTGGCTTCCCAACAGGTCCGGTCGTTCCACCGCGGAACAGAAGTTTTCCCAGAATTTGTACTCCAACGCTCCCAACGACATGTAGCGGCCTTCTTTTGTCCGATAGAGCCCATAACAGGGTACGCGTCCTGTCAGAAGCATCTCGCCGGCCTTTGGCTTCTCCATCCCGGTTTCAATCCCGGTGAACGCCATGGTCGCGAGGGCCAGAGAACCGTCGAACATTGATACGTCCACGAATTGACCCCTGCCGGTTCGCTCACGCTGGATGACCGCCGCCAGAAGCCCGGCGAGGGCCATGAGGGTTCCTCCTGCGACGTCCGCTATCTGTACGCCCGGGACGGCTGGTTGGCCGTCGCGAGGGCCGGTGATGTCAATGATTCCAGCTAGAGAGAGGTAATTCACGTCATGGCCCGCTCGCGAACGATTGGGGCCGTCCTGGCCGTAGCCTGAAATGGACACGTGGATGAGCCGAGGCTGCCGAGCGCTCGTCGTTTCGAATCCGAGATCGAACCTCTCCATCGTTCCCGGCCTAAACCCCTCTACCAGCACGTCGTACGTGTCCAGCAGGTCGAGGAACAGGCCGCGTCCGTCAGGATGCTTGAGGTTCAGGGTAAGGCTCTTCTTGTTACGGTTCAGTGCTTCAAAATAGGCGGAATTCTTTCCTGATCCACCGCCCGGTAGTGCTCGGGCATAATCGCCCCCCTGTGGGTTCTCTACTTTGACGACATCGGCCCCGAGCATAGCCAGCAGCCAAGTCATGTACGGGCCGGGCAGATTCATGCTGAGATCGAGCACCTTGAGATCTTTCAACGCTTGGGACATGAGACACCACCATCACGTGAGAGGATTTTTCAGAGCATTTGCATCATCGCAGAATATCAATTGTCTCTGCCTGCTGCGCG
>JARRRG010000545.1:0-4860 GCA_037380965.1 Deltaproteobacteria bacterium | reverse complement strand
TCCTCAGTGCTCCCTGCGCCTTGTCGGACGCGGCACAGAGCAACACCAAGCCTGCGAAATACCTTTTCTTGTTCATCGGTGACGGTATGGGAACGGCTCATCGCAGCGCGGCAGCGTACTATCAGGGAAAGAGACTTCGTATGGACTCCTTGCCGGTCCAGGGAATCACCACCACTCATGCGGCAAACCGCCTGGTGACCGGCTCCGCCGCGGCCGCGACCGCGCTGGCAAGCGGGATCAAGACCAACATCGGCATGCTCGGTGTTGGTCCTGACCGTAGAGCCGTTGCCACGGTCGCGGAACTTGCCGAAAAGAAGGGCATGAAAGTCGGGATCATATCGAGCGTGTCCATCGATCATGCAACTCCCGCAGGGTTCTACGCGCATGTTCCGAGCCGCAGACAGTACTACGATATTGCAATCGCGCTGGGAGACAGCGGCTTCGATTTCTTCGGGGGCGGCGGGCTTCTGGATCCGCGTAACAAGAAGAGCCGGTCCAAGAAGTTCAGGGGTGATGCCGTGGCATATATCAAATCAAAGGGCTACAAGGTAGTCGACACCAAGGCCGACTTCATGAAGCTGACCAGGAATGACGGGAAGATCGTGGCGTGGAACCATCGGCTTCCCGATGGACAAGCCCTCCCCTATGCCCTGGATGCAACAGAGAGCGACATCAGTTTGGCCGAATTCACCGCGAAGGCCATCCAGCTTCTCGACAACAAGAACGGTTTCTTCCTCATGGTCGAGGGCGGCAAGATCGACTGGGCGGCTCATGCAAATGACGCGGCGACAACCATCACCGACACCCTGGCCTTTGATGAGGCTGTGGGGGTGGCCCTCGATTTTGCTTCTAAGCATCCTGACGAGACGCTCATCGTCGTGACCGCGGACCACGAATGCGGGGGACTGAGCCTGGGTGGGGCAGGCGCCAAACACCGTACGTATTTTGATGTCCTGAAGAACCAGAAGGTCTCATTTCAGAAATTCACCGACGATGTCATCAAACCTTACAGGCGATCCTGCGGTGACAACTGCTCCTTTGAAGCAGTCAAGAAGCTGATAACCGAGAATCTGGGATTGAAGTTTGACGGCGACCCCGCGAAAGACCGTATGGTGCTCACACCACACGAGATCGAGATACTCGAGGCGGCCTATGAACAATCCATGAGCCGTGACAAAACATCCGCGAAGAGCTCCAAGGTTGTCAGCATCTACGGGAGATACGAGCCCATCACATTCGCTGCACTCCGCATCCTCAACCGCAAGGCGGGGCTCCGATGGGCATCGGATTATCACACCGCGGAACCGGTCCCGACTTCCGCGCAAGGAGTGGGAGCGTCGCTCCTCTCCGGGCATCACGAGAATACGGATATCGCCAAGGTGATCATGGCGGCTATGGGCCTCGCGCCTGAGGTCCACTATCTGTCGGAGCCGAAACAGGAGCAGGAGGGGGCCAAGGCGGTGTCACGGTGAGATCGCGCGCAGCGCGCTCCCTCTCGCGGACCTATTGAGTGCGGATTAAGTGAATCATAGGATTGCCAGCCGGGTGGGTTCAATGTTACTGATACATTTGATGATCACACCCAACCCGGTGCCGTTCACGTTCCTCGCGGACGATCTTGAGCACGTTGCTCCTCTCGTACTGGGGCGCCGGGTGGACGGACATGTCCTTCTCTCCAAACGGCTCGGACGAGCAGCGCCCCACGCGGGCCCAGCGAAAGGAACTGAAAATGGCTATACCGCAAGAAGAGAAGAAATCCATGAGCCTCCCGGATCGCAACAATCCCTATTCCTTTGACGCCTTTCTGGAAGCGCTGAACGGTTTCGACTTCTATCTGGACAATCCCTTTGTCCAGAGAGCGGTGAAACATTTTGTCGGGGAAGAATGGCCCCAGCTCCACGGCAAGCTGAAAGCGTTCTCATCCAAGCTTTCCTTTAGATGGAAGGATCTGGCGGACCACGTGGGTCGGCCGGAGCTGCGGCCGTACATCGAGCACTATGACGCGCACCGGCATCGGGTGGATCGAATCGTGCGGCCGGGTGAATCGAAGATCCTTGAAAAGGAGATCACCTCCGAGGCGCTCTTTTCGGAAAAGACCACGGCGTGGGAGCAGTTCGGCAAGCAGTGTCTCTTGCACCAGATCGGAGAGGCCGGGATCATGTGCCCGATGGGATGCACGGAAGGTTTGATCGCTATCAGCCAGGCGTTCGTCGATCAGTCCCATCCCGAGGTTCGCAGGATTCTCGAGCACTGCAAAGAGGGTATTGATGGTGAGTTCGGTCTGGGCGCTCAATTCATGTCCGAGATTCAAGGCGGCTCCGACATCCCGTCCAACCTCGTTGAAGCCGTGCCTGAAGGCGATCACTATCGAATCTACGGAAACAAGTTCTTCTGTTCCGCGGCCCACACCGACTACACGGTGATCACCGCGAAGGTCACCGGAACCGATCAGGAGGGGACGTTCGTGATTCCGTCCTGGCTCCCGGGGAACAAGGAGAAGGAGATCAGAAACGACTATCGGATCGTTCGCCTGAAACGAAAGCTCGGGACCGTCGAAGTTCCCACCGCGGAAATCGATTTCGACGGCGCGGTGGCCTACGCGGTCGGCCCCACGGATCGGGGGGTCGCAAACGCGGTCGGGATAGTCTTGACACTGTCACGCATCACGGTCGGGGCTTCCAGTGCGGCCTTCATGATGCGCGCAGCTCGCGAGGCCATGCTGTACAGCGAATTCCGGGATGTGTTTGGCGCGAAAATTTCCCAGTTCCCCATGGCCGCGGGCCCACTCAGGTACCTGATTTATGATCTGTTCATTAGACAGGGAAGACATTTGCAGGGCGGCTTGCCCGCGGGAGGATCTCCCGAAGAGCGGAAGGAACGATTCAATCTGAGGGAGCTGATCATCCTTCAGAAACTCTGTTCCGCGCATGAGGCGGTGGACGTGATCCGAAAGGCCATGTCGATCTTCGGCGGTCATGGTGTCATGGAGGACTTTTCTTCATTGCCCAGACTCTTCCGAGACTCTACCGTCAACGAGCTGTGGGAGGGTCCCAAGAACGTTCTCCTCATGCAGGTATTCCGAGACCTCGAGCGCGTGTCACCATGGTACCCCCCTCGGGAATTCGTCGCAGATATCCTTGACCGCGCGGATCAAGACTTTGTGGACAACATGGCTGACGTGCTCGAAGATTTCCTCAACAAACCGCCCTTTGTCGAAATCAATCCCGAGTCCATCGAACGCGCGGCCCGGTGGGATGCATTTTGCGGCCAGCTCTTCAAAGCGTATCAGGAACAGGCGCTCGAGGAGATCGGCAAGGTGCCCGTTATCAGCCAGGACAAATCCAGCCAATACTGGTTGTGGGTCTGAGGGATCGTCGATTCACCCGGGTTGTGACGCGCGCGGGAGAGGAGAGAGCCGGAGATGGACGCGTACGAAAAACTGAGAGAGGTTCTGCACAAGAATCCGATCGGAGCTCCCAAATCGGACGCGTTCGACGAGATCCTTCGCGTTCTGTTCACGCCCGAGGAAGCCCATCTCGCGCTCGGCATGGCATTTGTCCCGAGGAATGTCCGACGGATCGCGACCGCGGCAGGGGTTTCGGAGGAGCGGGCCGCGGAGCTCTGCGAGTCCATGGCAGAGAAGGGGATCGTGTTCAGTCGAGAACAGAATGGAGAGCTGGGGTACGCACTGGTTCCGACCATGCCCGGTCTCTTCGAGTTCCCCTTCATGACCGGTGGCGGAGGCCCACAGCACGGTCGATTGGCCGAGCTCTGGGGACAGTACCATCATGAAGCCTTCGGTCATGAGTTCGGGGGGAGCGACACGCCCGTGATACGCGTGATCCCCATTGAGCAAACCGTGGATGCCCGTTCCGAGGTGCTCCCCTACGAAATCGTTTCAAAAATGTTTGACTCCGTTGAAACCTTCGGGCTTGCGCACTGCGCGTGCCGCGTGACCGTCGCCGCGTGCGACAGACCGCGGGAAACCTGCCTCATGTTCGACAATACCGCTCGGTTTCTCATTGACCGGGGTTTTGCCCGCGAGATCACCAAAGAGGAGGCCGAACAGACCCTTCGTGAAGCGGAAGAAGCGGGCCTCGTGCACACGTGCAACAATAGCCAGGATCGCCTCACCGTGATCTGCAACTGCTGCCCGTGCTGTTGCGCGGTGCTCAGAGGGCTCACCGAGCTTCAGAATCCCAATGCCTTTGCCAGGAGCCGGTGGCACGCGTCCGTGGATCCGGCATCGTGCACCGGATGCGGCACGTGTCGCGACGAGCGATGCCCGGTGGCCGCGGTGGCATTGATTGACGAGATAGCAACCGTTCATGAAGCGCAGTGCATCGGTTGCGGCCTCTGCGTGAGCACCTGCCCGGAGCAGGCGATCTCCATGGTCCCTCGAAAACAGCCGAGCACCCCACCCGCGACGGTCACGGAAATGGGGATGCGAGTGCTCACCGAAAAGGGCAGACTCGAGGAGTACGTGAACCTCAACAAAGGATAGCCCGTGACCTGACCATGGGATCGGTCCGGCCTCCTGGTGCTTCTTGCCACACCGCGCATCTCACCGGAGATGAGGACGCTGCGCAATCGCATTATCCGCGGGACACCATCAACCTTCAGGGGTGAGACTCTCCTTCCGATTAACCTCCGCCAGTCACCCGTTGCCGCCTCGCTCTTCTTTTTTTGCCTCCCATGCTCAGCCAAACAACATCGCATTCGGAACCTGCACTATCCGAAACAGACGACCGTCACAATGAGGATGATGCCGTTGATGAGATAGAATACCCGCACCTTCCCGCCCCGATCATGAAGCTCCTTCCAATCCCCGGTGAGGCGGATCATCCGATCGATACGGAG
>JARRRG010000544.1:0-2968 GCA_037380965.1 Deltaproteobacteria bacterium | reverse complement strand
TCATTGATATGCACGACATCCCATAAGCTTCATATCATGAACATGAGTCATAACATGTTAATTTATTAAGCTTATCTCCTTTACATGCACAACGTTTTTCCCGTGATAGAGCGCCACGCACTGAGCTACGCTCCGGCCCGAACTCCCGATTTCACGGAGAGGACGAGAACGAATAAGTCTCGATCGTTGGACGCTTCCCGCGCGGTGTGCTCAATCAAGCCGGTCCACTCCCGTGGGCCAACGCGTTCCTCCTCAAAAGGCCCGGACCGTTATTTCTTCAAAATGCAGAGTCAATTTGCAGGTGGTAAAGAGGAGGAGGTCCGGTCGCATCCGGTACGGGCAGGGGTATCGGGTAGTGTGCTTACCTTCTCACCGTGGACGGGCTTGGCGGATCGTTTTGCCACACGGCACGGTTCCTTGGGAAAAAAGACCTTGACCGGCGCGCGGGTCCATTGTTAGATTGTAGACAATCTTACAATAAACCGTTACCCACGGACCACTCTCATGGAAATCCCTGGTGTTACCGAAAGCGTCGCCCAGCACCTCCGACAGAAAATCATCCTGGGGGAGCTGGAATCCGGAGCACGTCTCAACGAAGTTCAACTGGCCGAAGCCTTCGGCGTCAGCCGCCCTCCCCTGCGAGAGGCTCTTCGCCTGCTGGAACGGGATCACCTGGTAACCTGCATTCCACGGAAGGGAAGCTTTGTTGCCCCATTGTCCGTAGATCACTTTGACGACATTTTCGCGGCACGACGGATGATAGAAACCTTCGCGATAGAGATCTTTGCCCAGAAGGGAATCAGGAAGCTCGATGCGGTTCGGGAAACGCTCCAGACCGCGTCCGAGCTCGCCGCGCCCGATCCTGATGATACGGAAGGAATGCTCCTTTTCTGGAAAACCTTTTCAGATTTTCATCTGAAGTTGGTGGACAGCAGCCACAATCCCTATTTGCAGAATTTTTACCGGGTGATCAGTCTGAACCTCGCCCGCTGTCAGGTGATGTATCTCAAGATACCAGGCAGTTGGAAAGATTCCATAAAGCATCATAGATCCATATTGGCTTCCATCGAAAAGGGCAACTATGTCCGTGCGAGGGACCTTCTGGTCAAGCATCTGGATATGACATTGAGCCAGTTGAAGACCAGTATTCAAAAAGCGCGGGATCATCGCGTCGAACGCGCGGGTCAATGAGAACGCCTCACGAAACGAGCGGAACCACGACAACTCGGGAGGGTGACCGCTCGAAAGGAGACTGCCATGGAATTCTACGGTTATCCCAGACCTGATGGGAAAGTGGGGGCTCGCAACTACGTCGGGCTTATTCCGAGCACGGGTTGTGTGAACAACCTGTGCTCTTACCTGGAAAAACTTGTCCGGGGGACCAAGGCCATCCGCCACGACCAGGGATGTCTGCATCCGCCGCATGATACGGAGCAGGTAACCCGTACGCTCATCAACCTGAGCAAGAATCCGAATATCGGCGCGGTTCTCGTGGTCGCGCTCGGCTGCGAGATGGTCAAGGCGGAGGAGATCTACGAGGGCGTTAAAGAGAGCGGCAAACCGGTGGACCTGGTGGTCATGCAGCAGATAGGAGGAATGATCAATACGATGGCCGAGGGCGCACACAAGCTCGTGGACCTGGTCTCCGAGGCGAGCCGCGTGAGACGGGAACGAGCGGGTCTCGAGCATCTGGTGGTCGGCACCAAGTGCGGTTCCTCGGACACGAGCTCCGGACTCTCCTCGAACCTGGTCGCGGGGGAAGTCTGTCGTCTCATCACGGAAAACCGCGGCAGGTTCATCCAGGGTGAAGTGTGCGACATTATGGGTGCAGAGCACGCGCTGAAAAAACTCGCGAAGGATCCCGAACAGGGTGAGAGAATCGCTGACTTTGTCCGCGATCTGTACGTGAGGGGTCTGGCAGTGGGAGCTGACACTCGCGGCTGTCAGATGACCGCGGGAAATGTGGCCGGCGGTCTCACCACCGTGGCTGAAAAAGCTCTGGGGGCCAACGCGAAAGGGGGCACGGTGCCCATTGAAGCGGCCCTGGAATACGCGGAGCTGGTGCCGGACAAACCGGGGCGGTACATCATGAATTTCCCCGGCCATGGTTTCGAGAACCTCACTGCATCCGCCGCGGGAGGCGCTATTCTCCACCTGTTCACGACAGGACGCGGCGCGGATACGGGCCATCCGATCATGCCCACGGTAAAGATCTGCGGCAACGAGAACACGAATCGGACCATGGCCGAGCACATCGATGTGGATGTCGCGTCGGTGATCGATGAAACGGAAAGCGTCGAGCACGCGGGAGAACGGACCCTTGAATACCTCCTTGAAGTGGCCAACGGGCGTTTGACCAAGTGCGAGATCCTCGGCACGGAAAGCATGGAAATCCTGATCAAGGGACCGGTAATCTAGGGCCTGGGAGGTTGGACGAATGAGCAAATACGGGAAGTTGATCGATCGGAGCGACAATGTGATCACGGTTGTGGCCGACTGCAACGCGGGCGATCCGGTGACCGTGAAGTTTCAGGGAGAAGAATTCACCTATACGTGCAATCAGGACGTGCCGTACGGTCATAAAGTGGCCAGGGTCGAGATCAAGGAAGGCGAAAACGTCATCAAGTACGGGGAAGCCATAGGACGGGCCAGTCAGGATATCGCCGCGGGCGACTGGGTGCACACCCACAACGTGCGTGACGACTACAAGTGCCTGGACAGGAACGGTAATCCGCTTCCCGGCCAGGAAGAGGAGCCCGCCTGCCAGCCTCCATCGGCCGCGGGGTAATCGACCGGGGGGAGAGGGGAGATCATCGATGAAACTCGATCAATACGAGAAGGACATGCTCGCGGGCAAGCACGGTCCGGGTAAGCGACGCTCCATGGAGCTCCTCGTCAAGTTCGGGGAGGCCATGGGTGCGGATCGCATGATACCCATTCGCACCGCGCATACGATGCCCAAGGAGCC
>JARRRG010000543.1:0-2971 GCA_037380965.1 Deltaproteobacteria bacterium | reverse complement strand
CTGTCTTTTCTTGGAACTTTTTCATCGATTCCTCTGCCAGGACGAGCTCTTCCCTCACTTGCTTTAGCTCTTGCTCGAAAAACAGTTTTCGCTGGGACGCTTCGGTGACGGCAAGACTCTGTGTCAGCTGCTTTAGCTCCTTAATGAAGGCATTTGCAATGTCAGCTGCCATCTTGGGATCCCTGTCATCAACGGTTACGGATATTATTCCATATTTTCCTATTTCAGCACGAAATGCTTTAGCGAGAATTTTCCTGGCATCTTCCCGGTAATCAGAACCATAGACGTCCATCAACTTGAATCTTTCGATGATTCGGTCAAAGATTGTTCTGCTTTGGAGCATGCCTATATAGATATAACCAGGGGTATTCAAGGCCAACGCCGTTCTCTGCAGGTCCATCGAGTAGCCATTCAAGGCGGCCATCTGGGGGAAAATGTCCAAATGCCTCATTTGAGGAGGAAGTATTTTCGTCTCCGCCCTGTATACAGGTGTTAAGAAAAAGGAAGCAACGACAGCGGCGATTCCGGTGGAAAGTGTTATGGAGATCACCACGATTTTTCTTTTCATCATCAGCGACCAGAAGTCGCATAATAATGTAACGTATGATGGAGAGCTGGGTTTATCTTCCATACTGTTTCTCCTTCTTAGAAGAGCACAATCAGGACCCCTGTCGTGACAGCGATTTGGTAGAGAATCTGGGTTATGTTTTTTGTTTCCCGCAGCCAGGCAACCCGCGCCAGTTTCTCGGGAACCACGATGGTGTCCCCCGAGTCGAGCTGCTCGCTTATACCCCTGACGGCGGTGCCGTCGGCCTTGAGGACGTAGACATTTTTCTCGTCGGCATTCTCCGTGTAACCACCGGCCATCCTGATGAAGTCCAAGGGCTTCTTGTCTTCCCTATAGATAAATGTCGTCTGGTTATAAACAGATCCGACGACCTGGATGCTGCGAGGATTCAGTGGCACCGAAAGATTGTCTCCGTCCTCGAGCTCAATGTCGTAAAGCGAGCCCTGCAGATGCTCAGGGTGATTAACCTGCAGTGCAATCCGCCCTTTCGCCCTGATCTTTCTGAGCCGTGCGACAAAATCACTCCGCATCTTCGTCTCGAATTCCCTGATCTTTGCATCTTCCGCTGTCGTAGATGCCGCCACTTCCGCCGTGCCCATCGCCATCAGCTCTCGGTTGAGCCGCTCCACCATCTCGTCGAGCCGCTCCTGCTGCTGCTGCCGTGCTCTCTCCCTCGTAAAAATCGCCCCTTTGAGGTAGGCTCTGTCGGTAAAGCCGCCAGCCCTCGAGATGAGCGATGAGAGTTTCTCTCCCTTTTTGATGGTATACTCGCCGGGGAACCGCACTTCGCCCGATATGCTCACCTTCTGAGGAATCTGCCACTCCGGCACCGTGGGGACAAGGATGTAATCGTCCGCCATGAGCGTGATGTTGCTCTTCTCATTGCCAGCCATAACCTCTTCAAGGTCCAGGATGATGCGCTCGGACACCGGGCCCTGGGGATTGATATGGATCCTCGTCAACTCTGCGCCCTTGAGCAGAGCGTAGCGCTTTGTCCCTCCCGCTAGATTGACAAGGTCGGATACTCTCATCTTTTTGCGCAGCTCATACTCCCCCGGCCTGTTCACCGCACCGGTCACCTGCACCATCGGCTTCTCAAAAAAATCCCACCTCGAATAAACCGTCAGCGTGTCGTAGGGCTGCAGCAGCATGTCCTGGCTCCTGTCCTTGCCGAAGAGCGCGCGGCCAAGGTCAAAGAAGATGACCTCCCGGTGGTAGTCTGGAGGGACGAGCCTTTCGATCAGTGCCTGCTCAAAGTATGATTCCGGCAAAAGGTCCTTGTCCGGGTCCGTCAGCACGTCGCTTATCCGCATGCCCTCGAACCATTGGCGCTGTCCCGCCCGCGTAACATTGCCTCTAAGGGTCACCGCATTGACCACCGTGTTCGTTATCGGAAGGACCTTCACCACGTCACCGTCTTGGAGAACCAGGTCGCTCTCTTCGCCGAGTTCCTTCAGGTTGGCATCGACAATGATCTTCACCTCGTTCCTGAAAACCCTTTCCACCTGTACTCGCTGGAGATAGCCTGAAGCTGAGGCCCCTCCCGCCATCTCGATGAGACCGCTGATGGTCGTCTTATCCAACAGCTCGTACACCGCCGGGTTCTTCACCTGCCCCGCCACCGCCACCGTGGCCCCCACTGGAGGGATGAAGATCACGTCGTCGGGCATGAGTCTCACATCCTGCGACTTGTCTCCCCTCAACAGAAAGTCGTACAGGTCTAGGTGCACGATGGTACGGCCCGCTCTCTTGAGCTGGATATCCCGCATGGTGCCCGTCTTGCTCGGTCCGCCGGCCTCAAAGAGAGCATTGACAAGGCCCGCGAGGGACGAGACGCTGTAGGAGCCCGGTTGCCGCGCGTTACCGACAACGTAGATCCGGATCGTCCTCAGGGCGCCCATAGTCACGTTCATCTGAAAGCCAGTGTAATACTTTTCAAACTCATTGCGGAGGACCTCCCGCAGCTCCAGAAAGGACAGTCCGCTCACGCCGAGCACACCGATCTTCGGCAGGGTGATCGCTCCATCCCGGTCGACAACAACCATCCACTGTCCTTCCACCTTACCCCAGACAGTTACCCGCAACTCGTCGCCTGGCCCAATCAGGTAGTCGTGACTAACGGGCACCCGTTCAAGAGGCGCAAAGGTGCTCGGCGCCCCTAAAAAAAGATCGTAACCGAACTGTGGCAACCCGGCCGGGGCCAACTCCAAGTACCAGTCCGGGGATGACTCGAGCGCTGACGGGCCGCCTGAATTGTTTTCGACCACGGGAATTTTTCCATTTTTGTATTTCCCATAGAAATTCATTACCTTGGCGATAAAGTCTCGAGTTTCAGGAAAGGGTGGAACGCCCTTGTATTGGTTCACGGCGCCTTCACCCGCATTATACGCTGCCAGGGCCATG
>JARRRG010000542.1:0-2971 GCA_037380965.1 Deltaproteobacteria bacterium | reverse complement strand
CAGGACGCGGTCTTCAAGTGCGCGTGTGGTGCGGAAATCCATACCCGATCCGTGAAGCCCGAGTTCAAACTTGAGATATGCTCCGCGTGTCATCCATTTTTCACCGGCAAGCAGAAGCTGGTGGACAGCGCGGGACGCGTAGAGCGATTCAAGAAGAAATATGGCGACAAGTCTGTTTCCACAGGTAAGCAGCCGGCAAAGACCAGAAAAAAGGCCTCGCGAACCGCTAAGCCAGCGAAAAAGGAAAAGACCTCTCGTCAAAAGAAAGAGTAGCCCGGTGGCCGCTGGTGCTTGAGCAATTGAGACAAGCCTCCAGGGCACAGAGATGTCGGTCTACCTTCCTTCGCTGATGCCCTGTCTTCCCTTTCCGTGAGAATTGGCTGTCAAATCGGCATCATGAAGCGCCAGAAGACCGTTCCAGGTGGTGTTCGTGGGGATCGGAATGAACATTAACCATCGTTCATGCGAGGCTGACAAGCAGATCAAGGTCGGTGGGCAAGCCGTGATCGAAGGAATTATGATGCGTGCTCCCAAGACCTTTACGGTCGTTGTGCGGAAGACTGACGGAAACCTGGCGATCCGGGAGGATCGCTGGTATTCACCCATGGAGAAATGGCCGATCCTCAAGAAACCGCTCCTGCGCGGATGCATCGTGCTCTATGAAGCCCTTTTCAACGGGATCCAGGCGCTGACCTATTCCGCACGGGAGGCTCTTGACGAGGAAGAAGAGCAGCTCAGCCCATGGGCCCTCACCGGCACTATTGCCCTGGCCCTCGGCGGCGCGGTCGTGCTGTTCATAGTGGTTCCCCACCTGGCAACGCTTGGCATCGGGGTTCTGCTCGGAACCGACCTGGGAGTGAAAAGCGTCTGGTTCCATGTCATCGATGGTGTCATCAAGGTGAGCATCTTCGTATCGTACATCGTACTGATTTCCTTGGTGAAAGAGATACGCCGGGTCTTCCAGTACCACGGTGCGGAACACAAATCGATTCACGCCTACGAGAAGGGTGAAGAGCTCACCGTGGAGAATGCAAGAAAACATCCGACCCTCCACGCCCGGTGCGGCACAGCCTTCTTGCTCCTCGTGCTGATTTTCAGCATCTTCCTCTTTACGGCCGTATTTCCGTTCTTGCCCGCAAACTTTCTTGGAAACAAGATCTCAACCAATATCTTTTTCATACTGGTTAAGATCATTCTCTTACTCCCCATTGCCGGGGGATCCTACGAGTTCATACGTCTCGGAGAAAAATGGAACAACCCGGTGATGAACCTGTTGCTCCTACCGGGGCTCTGGCTCCAAAAACTCACCACGCGGGAACCGAGCGACGATCAGATTGAGGTTGCCCTTGTGGCCCTACAGAAGACCTTGGAAAAGGAGGCGCTCTGGGCCAGTAGCGAATCCTCGGCCTGAGAACCGGCCATGCAAGTACTTGCCAAACTTGAAGAATTGAGCAGACGTTATGGGGAGCTCGATGCTGAGCTGTCCAAGCCTGAGGTCGTGTCTGATCCTGAACAATTGAGGAAATTCTCGAAGGAACGCGCAGATCTCGATGACATCATGAAAGCGTACCACGATCTCACTGATGTCATGCGTGAGATCGAGGAACTGGAAGGAATCATCGAGGAGGACGACCCGGAGCTCGCTGAATTGGCGCGAGAGGATCTGCCCGCGCTGAGAGAGAAACGGGACATGATCGAAAAGGAGCTCAATATCCTCTTGTTGCCGAAGGATCCTAATGACTTGAAGAGCACGTTCCTGGAAATCAGGGCCGGTACGGGTGGTGAAGAGGCAGCGCTCTTTGCGTCGGATTTGTTCAAGGCCTACAGTCGGTACGCTGAAGCGCGAGGCTGGAATGTCGAGGTCATGTCCTTATCAACGGGTGCCGTCGGCGGGATCAAGGAAGTCGTTGCCCTGATCCACGGGAAAGGCGCTTACTCTCGCCTCAAGTACGAACGAGGTGTTCACAGGGTCCAACGCATACCGGTGACTGAGTCCCAGGGACGCATTCACACTTCCGCGGTCACGGTGGCAGTTCTGCCGGAGGCCGATGATGTGGAGGTAACGCTCGATCCGAAGGACCTCAAGGTCGATGTGTATCGATCGTCAGGGCCGGGAGGCCAGAGCGTAAACACCACGGACTCTGCGGTCAGGGTAACCCATATTCCCACGAATATTGTGGTGACGTGCCAGGATGAGAAGTCGCAACACAAGAATAAGGCCAGAGCCCTCAAAATTCTCAGGGCCCGACTGCTCAGCCGCATGGAAGAGGAGCAGAAATCAGAGATCAGCAGAGAGCGGAAAACTCAGGTAGGATCGGGGGATCGGTCGGAACGCATCCGAACCTACAACTTTCCCCAGAACCGGGTCACTGACCACCGGATAGGGCTCACCCTGTACAAATTGGAGGACGTGCTCTCCGGAAAATTGGACGAGATTATCGATCCCCTTGCTCTTCATTTCCAGACGGAATCAATCAAAGAGCAACTCGCTGCTTCGTGACAAACGACCCGCATCGCCTCCCCGTCCACGCTCCCTGGTTCCGACCCGTCACGGGATGATCTTCACGGGAACTCCCACGTCTACGAATTCATAGAGCTCCGCGGCGTCTTTCGGGAACATGTGAATACAGCCGTAAGACTTTGTCAGAGCCCCGTTCTTGAGCGATTTGCATGCGTGAATATGTATGCAGTCCCCCGTACATCCCCTTCTTGCGTCTTTCAGGTTGGGGTAATTGATGCTCATCACGGTTGCCTGCTCGCCGCCGTACGATTCAGTCCAGAGCTTTTCGAGGGGAGGTCCCGTGGTCGCGTATATAAACCGGTTCTCTTTGCACCAACTCTTCTTGTCGATAATCCGGTGACCCTTGGCGGAATTGCGAGACGCCATCCTCGATATCTCGTTATCGCCGACCGTGTTGCGATGGTAGCCGCTCCGCCTCTTGCACACACCTCCAATGCCGCTTTCGATCGG
>JARRRG010000541.1:0-3829 GCA_037380965.1 Deltaproteobacteria bacterium | reverse complement strand
GTCAATGCCGCTGCTCCCGATGGGTGGACCCCTTTGATGTCAGCATCGGCGTCAGGCCGTGTAGAAATGGCCGAGTTGCTCCTGGAGCGGGGTGCACGGATCGACGCGCAGAGCAAGCGCCAAGCCACGGCTCTCCGAACCGCCCTGAGGAACAGGCAAGGAGAAGTCGTGTGGCTCTTGCTTCGTCACAAGCTCAAGAAATTCGTGGCGAGAGTACGCTGCGACCTGCCCGGGAATGCCGGGGCTTGCAATGGACAGGGCACAGGCAGGTAGAATCGTACCGATCTGCAGACGACATCCTCAAAACGGGAGCCGGGGATCAACCGTCTTGTTTTCGCATAAGAAGCGGCGCCTGCCGATTCCTCTTCCCTAGGCCATCAGGTGTTCACCGCAATTTTTTTATCTGTCACGGGCAGCGCGCACCCTCCAAGGGTAAGGCGAGCCGTGTGGTCAAACGTATTCCCGTCCTCTGAGGAACGCCGCGGAATTGGGGCAATGCGGATGGGAATTACCCCCACAGGCCCGGCATTGGCCGCGTCCCGGGAAAGACCCCGGTGGTGGAGTCATTGACAACCTGCCGTCTTCATTCTACTATCATACCTTCGCTTAACCCATCATTTTGCGTGTAACATTTTCCTCCAAGACCAAGAGGCTGCTATGAAATTCAAGATCGGCGTCGATGTGGGAGGTACCTTCACCGACTTCTTGCTCAGCCGGGCCGACGGCGCATTTCGCGCGTACAAAGTGCTTTCCACTCCAAAAGATCCATCCATTGCCACCATGCAGGGAATCTCGGACATGGCCGAGGATGAGGGCATGTCGCTGAAAGAGTTCCTGACCGCGGTCGAAGTGATCTACCGGGGAGCCAAAACGGGGCTGCTCACGACCGAAGGCGTCCGGGACGCACTGGAGATGCGCCGCGGCATACGGGAAGAGCAGTACAATAACCGGGCCACCAACGTTGTCCCGCTGGTCCCTCGTTCTCTCCGGCTGCCGGTCACGGGTCGGTTGGATTACGCGGGGAGGGAGATCACTCCCCTGGATGAAGGGCAGGTCCGCTCTCAGGCGCAGAGAATGCGGGAAGAAGGCGCTGAGGCGATTGCGATCTGCTTTATGAATTCTTTTGCCAACAGGGACCACGAGGATCGCGTCGCACAAATTTGCCGGGAGGTGATTCCGGGCGCGTATCTTTCCGTCTCGATCGACGTGCTTCCGTCGATCCGTTTTTACGACCGGGTATCCACGACGGTGCTCAACGCATACGTGGGTCCGATCCTGAAAGGGTATCTGGAAAAGCTGCTTGCCAAGCTCGACGATGCCGGCTTCCCCAACATCCTTCTCATCATGCAGTCCAACGGAGGTGTTATCTCGCCGACGTTCGCGATGGATCATGCGGCGACAACTCTGCTGTCCGGGCCTGCCGCGGGCCCGGTCGCGGGCATTGTCTATGCCGGGACCCAGGATTACCGGGACTGTATCACCATGGATATGGGCGGCACCTCTTTTGACTGTGCGCTGATCAAAGACGCAACTCCGTTCACCACCACAGTGGGAGAGATCAATCGATTGCGTCTGGCGCTTCCCATGCTGAATGTAGTGACCATTGGAGCCGGGGGAGGGTCGATTGGATGGATTGACGAAGGCGGACTGCTCCGAATGGGACCTCAAAGCGCGTCCTCCGATCCGGGACCGGCATGCTACGGGCTGGGAGGCGAGGAACCCACATGCACGGACGCAGACCTCGTGCTCGGCTATCTGGACCCGGATTTTTTCGCGGGTGGACGGATGCGCCTCCAGCCGGAGAAGTCCCGACAGGCTATTGAAGACCGGATCGCGAAACCAATGGGGTACGATCTTTATGAGGCAGCCGCGGGCATGTATCGGGTGATAAATGTGAACATGGCGGCCGCGGTGCGTGAAGTCGCGGTCCAGCACGGCCAGGATCCACGGGACTTTCCCCTGGTGGTGGCTGGGGGAGCGGGTCCGAATCATGCCTGTATGATCGCGCTGGAATTGGAGAATCCGGTGCTGATCGTTCCGAGAGAGTCTTCGATCTTTTGCGCGGCGGGGATGCTCATGTCCGACCTGAAGCACAATTTTGTGAGGACGTATCCGGTGCTCCTCAGGGATGCCGATCCCCAGGTCTTCGGCCTCCTCTTCGACGAGATGAAGAAAGAGGGAAAAAGACTGCTGGTCTCCGAGGGAATTGCCGAATCGGACATTGTGTATCGCTACTCCCTGGATCTGAGGTACGTCAAACAGTACCATGAGGTCGAGGTCGAGGTGACGCCCCACGAAGTCGACCGGTTCGATCTCGAGGCTATGGCCAGAAAGTTTCATCCGGCTCACAACGCGCTCTACGGCTACTCCCTCGAGGATCAAGGAACTCCCGTGGAGCTCATCAACATGCGGCTCGTCTGTATCGGATACACCGGCAAGCCCGAGTTTCAGCGGCAGGAGTATGCCGGAGAGGATCCCTCCCCCGCGTACAAGAGAGATCGAAGGGTGTTCCTTCCCTTGCGGCGGGAATTCCGAGAAATTGGTGTGTTCGACGGTCTGGCGTTGCAGTTCGGCAATCGTATTGAAGGTCCCGCCATCATCGAGCAGGTGAATACCACGACCTTCGTGAGCCCCGAATTCAATGTCCTTACCGACAGCGCGGGCAGCTTTACCATGTACCTTAAGGAACTTGAGGATGAGGTGAAAAGGAGGATCCTTCAATGAGCAAGGAGATCGACAAAGTACTGGTCTCGATTCTACAGCGCCGCCTGAAGTCGATCACCGAGGAGATGAGCATCGCTCTGACCATGACGACCCGCTCTCCCATCCTCTGCGAGGCAAAGGATTTCGTGACCGGCCTGTACGACGCGCAGGGAAAAATGCTGGAACAGACAGAGAACCTGCCTATCCTCTCCTTTTCTCTCGGACCGGTCTGCGAGTATATCGTCAAGTACTTCGGTGACAGGATTTACCCGGGCGACGTGATCTTCCATAACGATGTCTTTTCCATGGGAAACCAGAACAACGACGTGGCCGCGTACAAGCCGATCTTCTTTGAAGACACCCTCGTGGGATGGGCCGCGTGCAAGGGGCATCAAGCGGATATCGGCGGAGCGGTCCAGGGAGGGTACAATCCCAATGCGACCGAAGTGTGGCAGGAGGCCCTCAGAATTCCACCGGTAAAAGTCTACGAGAAAGGTGAGCTGCGCAAAGACGTGTGGGACCTTATTTTCGCGAATATCCGCCTCGACATTGTCGCGGAAGACATGCGCGCAGAGATCGGTTCCTGCGTTGTGGGCGAGCGGGGGGTGCTTAATATTGTCGAGCGGTACGGACTGGACGCGTTCGAGGCTCACAAGAAATACCTCTTCGATTCAACAGAGCAGATGATGCGGGCCGAGATCCGGACTATTCCCAACGGAGTCTACTACGGGGAATCCACGTGCTACTACGATGGGAAGACCCCGGGCTCACAGTACCAGATTCGAGTGAAGATCACCGTGGAGGACGAGCAGATAACCTTCGATTATTCCGATACGGACCCGCAGACCACCGGATTCGTCAATGGGACGTTTACGTCGAGCGCGTCTGCCACGATTCTCACGTTTCTCCAGATGGTCAACCCGGACATGCCGCACAATGACGGCATGGTCAGGCCGGTGAAGATCGTCATCCCCGAGGGCACCATTCTCAACGCGGCATATCCGGCCGCGACCACGTACGGGAACCATCTCTGTCCCAATAATGCCGACGCAATCATGAGGGCCCTGGGTCCGGCCATACCCGGCCGGGTCACTGCCGAATGGAACGAGCTCCTCTGTTCCCTCAC
>JARRRG010000540.1:0-5984 GCA_037380965.1 Deltaproteobacteria bacterium | reverse complement strand
CTTGCGCGGAAGCTCTTGCCGGTGAGAATTCTCATAGACTTTCGTGCTGGGGAATAGCGAGCATCCGGAGCACCGTGGCAAGATTCTGTGGAAATTGTGCCGGCCGGTTTCGCAAATCGCGGCCCCTCGCCGGAGAGCGTCGTATCCAGGAGATCCTCTTTCCGTAGTCTTCAGGCCGCCGCGTTGGCATGTCTCCTGCCTTGTCAGTCTCCTTCTCGGCCTGTTAGTGATCTTTCATCTTTTATCATTACACGTGGGCCTCGCCATCATGAGGCAGAGGATTCTATCAAGAGAGGCCGTGCCATGACCGTCCGCCGTTTGATCGTGCAGCCCGATCTGCCGCCGGAACTCGAACCGCTACGGCGAATCGGGATGAATATGTGGTTCAGTTGGAATCCGGATGTGAGTCGCGTCTTTCAGGCCGTGGATTCGGATCTTTGGGAGGAATGTGGGCACAATCCAATCCTGCTGTTGGCTAACCTGTCCCTCGCACGAACCAAGGAGGTCCTTGCTGACCGTACCCTAATGGAAATGATTGGCGAGGCTGAGAAGTCGTTTGACGAATACATCAGTAACCTGGGCGTATACTCGTTTAACCTCGAGAGACCCATCGACTACCGTATCGCGTACTTCAGCATGGAGTATGGTCTCGCCGAATGCCTGCCGATCTACTCGGGCGGATTGGGCATGCTCGCCGGAGATCACCTGAAGAGCGCGTCAAACCTTTGTTTGCCGCTGATCGGCATGGGACTGCTTTACCAGAAAGGATACTTCAAGCAGTACCTCAATATAGACGGATGGCAGCAGGAATCTTACCCTGACAACGACTTTTACAACCTTCCGGTAATACCGGTGTTGGACGGGTCGGGGGCTCAGGCCGCATTCCACCTCGAAATGGACGGAAGAAACGTGAAGGTCCTCATCTGGAAGGCGCAGGTGGGTCGGATAATCCTGTACCTTCTCGATACCAATGATCCTTCCAACTCGGATGCTGCCAGGGCAATCACCGCGGAACTCTACGGGGGCGACACCGAAATGCGGATTCAGCAGGAGATCGTGCTCGGTATCGGCGGAGCCAGAGCATTGCACCTGCTGGGACTTTGGCCTTTTGTCTACCACCTGAACGAGGGGCACGCGGCCTTTGCAGCCCTGGAACGGATCCGGCAGTCCATGACGGTTTACAAGGTGCCGTTCGAGGTCGCGCTGGAGTCGGTTGCGGCCTCTACGGTCTTCACGACCCATACCCCGGTGCCCGCTGGAATAGATCTCTTTGTGCCGGACCTGGTGGAGCGGTATTTCAGCGGATACATGGAAGCTCTTGGAATGAGCGCGACAGACCTGCTCAATCTCGGACGGGAGAATCCGGGTGACCAATCGTCACCCTTGTCCATGGCGGTTCTTGCGATGCGCCTTTCAAGGGGAGTGAATGCGGTTAGTGAGCTTCACCGCCAGGTCTCCAGGAAGATGTGGGGGAGTCTCTGGCCCCACCTGGATGAGGAGGACATACCGATCGGCTACATCACCAACGGGGTGCATATAGCGTCCTATCTGTCCAAGGAGATGTCGGACCTCTATCTCCGCTACCTGGGAGAGGGATGGATCGAGGATCCGGACAACAAGAAAATCTGGCCGCGGGTGTACCATATACCCCATGAGGAACTCTGGCGAGTGCATGAAACGCGTCGTGAGCGGCTCGTCGTCTTTTGCCGCAGACGCCTTTCAGCCCAGGCGAAATCATTTGGCGGATCCATCAGTGATATCCGCCGAGCTCGGGAAGTTCTCAACCCCGAGGCTCTGACCATCGGTTTCGCACGGAGGTTCGCTCCGTATAAAAGGGCATGGTTGCTGTTCAGTGACCTCGATCGCTTGCTCGGCCTCTGCTCCGACATGCGTCGTCCCATGCAGTTCATTTTTTCGGGCAAGGCCCATCCCAGGGACCATCGCGGCAAGGAAATCATCAAAAGGCTCGTACACATATCCAGATCCGAAGGCTTTCGCCATAACCTCGTTTTTCTGGAGAACTACGACATCAATATTGCGAGACACCTCGTTCAGGGCGTGGACGTGTGGCTCAACACACCGCGGCGGCCGAATGAGGCGTGCGGAACTTCAGGCATGAAAGCCGCGGCCAACGGCGCACTCAATCTGAGCATCCTGGATGGCTGGTGGCCGGAGGCGTACGACGGGACGAATGGGTGGGAGATAGGTCACGGAAAAGAATATGACGATCCCGATTACCAGGATCGTGTCGAAGCCGGAATGATATACGAGCTCCTGGAAAATGAAGTCATCCCGAGGTTCTTCGATCGAGGGCCCGACGGGCTCCCCCATCGCTGGATTGAAATCATGAAGAACAGCATGGCCAGAATCTGCGAGGTCTTCAATTCGCATCGAATGGTCGAGGAGTACATGGATGAATTCTACGCGGAGGCCGCGCTTGCCCACCAGGTTCTAGGCCAGAACCGCTTTGCCAGGGCTCGTGAGTTGAGTGAGTGGAAAAGCAAAGTCCGAAATCTCTGGTCGGGGGTTAAAATCCTCGAAGTTTCGGAATCCCGATCTGATCACATCTCCCTTGGTGAAACCCTGCGCGTGACAGCTACCATTGAGCTTGGCCAGCTCCAGGAGCAGGAGGTGATCGTTGACCTCTGTTTTGGGAGAATCAACTCGGACGTCGAAAAACTGGCCAGCCGTAATGTCACCGCCATGGTGAGCACGGGAAAAACGAAAAGCGGCGAATGGACATTCGAAGGAACGATCCAGTGCGACGAGACCGGCGTGTACGGATACACCGTTCGGGTCCTCCCCTTTCATCCGTATCTGTTCAATCCGCTTTCAATGAATCTTCAAACGACGCGGCTCCGTCGCCAAACGTCTTGCCCAGTTCCGACCTCAGTTGCTCCGAGGGCTCGCATGAAACCGTTGAGAGTTTGACGATCGTTTCGGTGCGGTTCGGAATCGTTACGTGGATCGTTACGGGAAGGCCGCCTCTATGCCGATGAAGTATTCGCTTCAAATCGGCAATTTGAGCTGGAGCCGCACCGGTGGTCGAGATCCGAATATGAATCTCCTTGCTGAAACGAGTGGGCGCTTCGTGAATAGGACAAATCTCCTGGGCAAGAACCTTTGGATTCTCTTTGTCCCCTTCCCGTACGCCTGAAATGAATACCGGTTCCCCCGAGTGGAGCAATTCCCGGGCCTGGCTGTAGAGATCGGCGAACACGGTCACCTCGATGACGCCTTCGAGGTCCTCGAGGGTGACGAACGCCATACGATCACCCTTTCTCGTATTAATCTCTTTGATCTTTTTTACCAGACCAGCCATCTTCACCGGCGAGGAGCCGCTTACCCCGGCAATGCTCTTAGACGTGGCCGTACTGTACTTCTTGATCAAATTGTCAAACTTGGTCAATGGGTGACCGGTGACGTAAAACCCGATCATTTCCTTTTCAAATGACAGCTTCGTTAAGTCGTCCCATTCGACCAAATCGGGAATCGGCATGTCAGACCCGTTTTCGTTTCCCGGCGCGCATTCGGCCTCAAAGAGATTAAACTGTCCTTCAGCTTGTTCCCTCTGGAAGCTGGCCGCACGTTCGAGCACCCCGTCGAGTCCGTCCACCATGGCCCTCCTGGTATACCCCATGCCATCCAAAGCCCCACATTTGATCAGGCTTTCAAAGACTTTCTTATTTACTTTCCTCAGGTCCACCCGACGTGCGAGGTCGTGAAGATTGCAGAAGGGCCCATCCGCCTGTCGCGCCTCGAGGATCGAAGTGACCGCGCTTTCACCGACATTCTTGATCGCGCCGAGCCCAAAGACGACCTGGCTGTCCACCACGTGGAAGTCCTGGAATGAGCGATTGATGTGTGGAGGGAGAACCTCTATCTCCCGATCTCGGCATTCCGTGATGTATAGCGTAACCTTGTCGGTGTTCCCTGATTCGCAGGTTAACTGAGCGGCCATGAATTCCTGCGGATAATGTGTCTTCAAGTATGCCGTCTGATAGGTCACCATGGCATACGCGGTTGAGTGGGACTTGTTAAATCCGTAGCCTGCAAATTTCTCCATAAGGTCGAATATGTAGGCTGCCTTTTCCGGATCGATCTTCTGCTTTGCAGCCCCTTTTGCGAAGCGGCTCTTCTGTTCGGCCATCTCTCGGGCCTTCTTCTTGCCCATCGCCCGCCGCAGGAGGTCCGCCTCGGCCAAGGAGTAGTCGGCCAAGGACGTGGCAATACTCATCACCTGCTCCTGGTAGATGATATGAAGTCGTCAACCATTCCCGATTCGAGGGGGCCGGGCCGATATAGGGCGAGGATGGCGATCAGATCGTCAAACACCGCGGGCTCGAACTTGGTCAGGATATCCCTCATGCCTGAAGATTCGAGTTGGAAGATCCCCAGTGTATCCCCGCGGCCCAGCAGGCGATAGGTCTCCGCGTCATCCAGGGGAATTCTGCTCATGTCGAGCTTTTCACCCCTCGAGCCTTCGATAAGGCGGAGCGTGGCGTCGATAACGGTGAGCGTCTTGAGTCCGAGAAAATCAAACTTCACGAGGCCGATTTTTTCCACCCATGTCATGTCGAACTGGGTGAGCGTCTCACCTTTGTTCCCGCGATAGAGGGGGAGATGTTCAGCGAGTGGGCGGTCCGAGACCACGATGCCGGCCGCGTGGGTGGAAGCGTGTCGGGGCAGTCCTTCGAGAGCACGCGCGGTATCGATCAGGTCCGCGACATCCGGATTCCGGTCCATCTCCTCTCTCAGGCGAGGCTCCTTCGTCAGGGCCTGGTCCAGCGTGATCTTGAGTTCATCGGGAATGAGCTTTGCAATTCGATCGGCTTCGGCGTAGGGAAATCCCAAGACCCGGGCCACGTCCCTCACCACGGCTCTGGCCTGCATCCTTCCGAAGGTGATTATCTGCGCAACCTTGTCCTTGCCGTACCTCTGCGAAACATATTCGATGACCTTATCCCGGCCTTGCATACAGAAGTCTACGTCAATGTCCGGCAAACTGGTGCGCTCGGGGTTAAGGAATCGCTCAAACAGCAGGTCATACCGAATGGGATCTATATCAGTGATCCCGAGACAGTAGGCTGCAAGAGATCCCGCGGCCGAGCCGCGGCCCGGCCCGACCGGAATACCGTTTTGACGGGCAAAGGCAATAAAATCGGCTACGATGAGAAAGTAGCCCGAAAATCCCTTCTCCTGAATCAGACTGATCTCGCGGTTGAGTCTATCCTCATACTCCTGTATTCGGCTCTTGTTGACCTCTTCACGCTTCTCGAGCTGCTCGAGACGTTTCGCAAAACCTTCGAGAGCTTTTTTCTTAAAGTGTTCCCGCAAGGTCTCACCCGTGCCCAAATCGAAACGAGGCATGTGCACCTTGTCGAACTCGAGCAAGAGCGAGCATCGATCGGCTATCACGCGGGTGGTCTCGAGGGCTTCGGGACAATCTCTGAAATCATGGGCCATCTCTTCAGGTGATTTGAAATAGAACTCGTTCGTCTCAAACCTCAGTCGCGTGTCATCCTCAAGCTTTTTTCCGGTCTGAACGCACAGGAGTATTTCGTGGGCGCGGTGGTCGGCCCGGTTCAAATAGTGGCAGTCATTGGTCGCCACTGTCTTGAGATCCAATCTTTTGGCCATCGTGCGGAGCTGCTCATTGATCCTGCGTTGATCTTCCAGACCATTTTCCTGCAATTCCAAATAGTAGCGTTCAGGAGTGAAGAGATCTCTGTACCAGGAAGCCCGCGTCAGCGCCCCCTCTTCATCACCGGCCAGCAAATGTGCCGGAATTTCCCCTGACAGACACCCGCTCAGGCACACCAGCCCTTCGTTGAACTTTTCCAACAATTCGCGGTCGATCCGCGGCCGGTAATAGAAGCCCTCCTGGTACGCCATCGTCACCAGCTTGCACAGGTTGCGGTAACCTTTCTCGTTTTCACACAAGAGGACGAGATGATAGGACGTTATGTCTCCCACCCTTGACG
>JARRRG010000539.1:0-5816 GCA_037380965.1 Deltaproteobacteria bacterium | reverse complement strand
GGCCTCCGAATTGATGGGTCGTCATACCCGTCCAGCCACTCTTGCCTCAAATTTGGCCGGCCTCCCTCGAAGCGCCGCGCGGGCCTCACGGAGGGCGTACAACGGTACGCCCTCAGCAGAAAGGGTTGGCACAAATCTCTTCCAGCAGATTTCGGGCTTTACCGCGAGCTATTCGTTCGAATGGAACCGGCCGGGTCGTCGTGTAGCCTAGAGAATCTCCACGAGATCAACCTCAAAGGTCAGATCTTTTCCCGCGAGTGGATGATTCGCGTCGAGCGTGATGGTGGATTCATCAACCCGGGTGATGAGGACCGGGATCACCTGTCCGTCCGACCGGGAGAGTTGCAGATGCTGGCCGACCTCGGGGTCGAGATCTTCCGGGAACTTGTCTCGCTCGACCTCCAGGACCATCTCTTCTACGTACGGACCGTACGCCTTTTCCGAGGGAATGGTATCGGTCTTGGAATCGCCGGGATTCATCCCCACGACCATTTCCTGAAAACCGGGTATGATCCCTGATTCGCCAAGGGTGAACTCAAGGGGGTCACGATTCTTGGACGAGTCGAAAACAGTCCCGTCCTCAACCTTCCCCGTATAGTGAACACGCACCTTGTCTCCGTCTTTTGCTCCAGCCATTGTGATTCGTCCTTTCCCTGTACGCGCGTTGCCTCTACCATTTGCGCGGCCGGAAGATTCTCAAGGTTGCCCTTTCCGAGATCCCAAACGTAGCCCGAATCGTGCGAGAGCCTGCGCCATGGCTGGATTCACATCAATTAGAGGCTGTGCGAGGAAGCCCGTCTCAAGAACACGATGTTCTTCCCTCTCCTTTTAGTATGTTCCCCGACTCCTCTTGTCAAGTCGAGTTGCCGAGCGCAATATCTCATCGATTGCTTTATAAAGCGCCATAAACGAATTGAAAGTAATATCGAATCAACAGTGCTTTGATCCAAAAAACAACGCGCCTCACCACAGCCCCTCGATGCGGTCCACGGAGCGGTGAGCCGAATGGATTTTGCGTTTCGCCGATATCTTTTGTCCGAAGGCATGCCATATGGAAGGTCGGAAGCTTTGGGCCGCGCAGTTCGCAATCGAGGATGATCCGGGCGGGTGGGGTAATGTGCTCGTTTGGCCGATGACTCCGTGCGTGCGTGACGGGTTCCCGGGTCATCAGCCAAACGTGAATCAGTGAATGGTCCGGGTTCTTCATCCGGTGGTGATGGGGATTTTTTTGGGCATGGCCTTTTCCGCTTTTGGCAGTGTCACCTTGAGAACCCCATCGGCCAGGGACGCTGCTATCTTGTTGCCATCCACCGCGTCCGTTATCCGGAAGCTACGGAAATAGTTGCCCTTCTGATACTCCGTGAGCAGCTCTTCTCCCGCGACGTCTGACGCGGCGATATTCCCCTCGATGGAGAGGATTCCTTCCTTGAGCTCAATATCGACACCATCTGATTTGACCCCGGGCATGTCTGCAAGAATGACGATTTCCTTTTCCATCTCACAGATATCCACGGGAGGAGTAAAGTAGACTCCCTCGCGAGTGAATTCACCTTCTGCCCCGGAGATCTCCTCTTTGTCGGAAACCTGGAGTTGTTCGTCAGCCATGTCTGCTTCCTCCTTTCCACGTGCCTCATTCGGCGGTGACAGAGATCTGCTTGGGTTGAGCCGCTTTTTCGATCGGCAGCGTAATGGTCAAGATGCCATCGACATAGTTGGCCTTCACTTCGTCGGCCTCAACCCTGGTCGGCAGCGTCAAGCTTCTGTGGAACGTTCCCGATGTTCGCTCGCGCCGGTGGTAACTGACCTCCGCGCCAAAATCCTCAGCCTTGCGCTCTCCCTTGATTACGACCGTGTCGCCTTCGACTTTGATTTCCAGATCCTCCGCGCTTATTCCGGCCAGTTCTGCGGTCACGATGTACGAGACATCGGTTCTCACCACGTTTAAGAGAGGGAAAATACGGGACGTTCGCCAGAAGGGATGAATGGAAGATCGTACCGAGGTGCCCATCTGACGAGCCAGATCGTTGATGTTCCTCTGAATTCGATTGAATTCAGCCCACATCGGGTCTCGCCTAAAACCCCATTGGAACATTTTTCAGTCCTCCTTTCTTCCTCGTGCGGTCCAATCGCACCTATTGACCTCACTGTCAGTCGGCATCGCGTGGGAGCCGACAGCTTTTTCTCGTCACCCGGGACTCCCGGCCCGGTTCATGCTCGATGCCAACAGGCAATGACGATTACCGGTACCTGGTGCCACGCTGAAGCCCTGCCCGACGACGTTCAGGCTCCGTACGGCGATCTCTCAACCATGAAACCGATTCCAATGCGCCTCCGCATACCAAACGTTGATACGATATGCAGGGCCGGAGGCTTCACCCCGGATTCTTCAGGACGCCTATTTGACCTCAATTTTGAAGGTCTTCCGCTTGACGTTGTCCGCCTTGGGAAGTCTGAGGTCAAGCACCCCATTCTTGTACACCGCCTTGATATCCTCTTCCTTCACCTCGCAGGGTAGCTGGAACGAGCGGCTGAAACTGCCGAAGGAACGCTCCACTCGATGGTAACTCTCTCCGCGTTCCTCCTTCTTCTCTTTCTTCTCTCCTTTGATAGTGAGCCGATCGCCCGTGAGGTTGATGTCCACTTCCTTTGGATCAATGCCGGGCAGTTCGGCCCTGACAACCAACTCGTCGTCCGTTTCGGAGATGTCAAAAGCCGGAGCGAATGTTCGCCCCGGAGCTACCTCGGACCGACCCGCTTCTCCGAAGAATCGTTCGAACAGGTTGTCCATTTCTCTCCAGAGGTCCGCGGCAGACCTCTCTCGCGCACGGTCGATTTCACGTCGTCTCCATGGGATGAGATCAAACATGAGCCTGCACCTCCTTCTGCACTGCTTATGCTGGCGCGTGGAGCCCCAGCTTGCTCCTATCCCCTGTCCTCGCAGCTCAGTTACTCATCGCCACCGACCATTATTTTGGCTGGGAGGGAACAAAGTCGTTGCTTTGGGACACGAGAGTCGGTAGGAGTGTAGAAAGGGTTCGTCCATGGACGGACACGGTTTTCACCAGCGACTATGGGGTCCATAATGCCTTTGTACGAGTATCAGGCAGTCAGTCAGGATCGCTCATGCCCGTACTGCCGCCATACGTTCGAAGAACTTCAAGGGATCAACGAGAAGCCTTTGCGCCACTGTCCCAAATGCAAGAGTCCCGTCAGGAGAATCATCTCATGGTGCCATGGCGCGGTCGTTTCACCGAGCGAAGAGGACGTCCGGGTCAGGCGCGCGGTGGGTGAGTACGAACGTGAGGGCTTGTGGAGTCACGCGGCTGAATTGGCGGACAAGCATGCTGAGAAAAGTGGGGATTCGTCGCTGAAGCATCGGGCCCTGGACGATTACAAGAAAGCCGGGTACGACGCGGATACCCTCAATCGTCACGCATCGAAAACGTGAGCTCCGGCGCGGAGCCGTCACCCACTTGTCGCACCATCTCTTCCCGCGAGAGAGTTCAGCCCCGCCCCTGATTCTTTTCCTCAAGAGCGGATCAGTGCCTCGATTGTTGAGAGGCTCGGTACGTTGAAGCAAAGACGCGTGTTTTATGCCCGGCGCTTACACCGGTTTCTCAGCTACTTGAGCGGCGTTGTGGATCCGCCGTCAGGCAATGTCAACGGCCCTGTATCGAGGATCATGCGTCGAGCCGCAGCCTGGTAGAAGCTTTCGAGGAACGTGAGGATCGTCTCCCGCGGAGCATCGGTCTGGCGAACCGCGTCGTACATGAGGAGAGCCGTTCCCGCGTCACTGTCGTACACGGCTGCCTCCGGTTCGAGCGGCTCGTCCGCGAGACCGTCAGGAACCGGAGCGCCGTACGCATAGAATGCAGGCTCCCGAACAGTCTTGTCGCCGGGCCAGAAGCCAAAGCTTATCACTTCATGGGAGTACGCTTCCCGTTCGACAATGTTCGCGCCCGGCCGGGGTGGAGCTTCTCTGCCGGTGAATCTGGTGACCGCGAGATCGAAGTGGTGCCAGAAGAGATGAACGGGAGAGCATTTGCCCATGAAACGCCCTCTGAACGACTGGAAGACTGAATTTACCGCTACGAGGATTCGCCAATACGTGTGAGCAGAGGAGCCGTCGTACGTCGCATGAAGGGTGTCGGTCGCGAACGGCTCGGTGCTGATGTCCGGAACATCATAGGGTGCCGCCCAAATGCTCACCTCTATGCCCAATTTCTTGAGGTAGTCGAACACGGATCGATAGAAGTCGGCTACGGACAATCCGTTCAAAGGAACAGTCTTCTGTTCGCCGTCGCTCGTGCATATTTTCAGGGCATGATCGATGAAGTCAAAGCTCATGGCGAAATTACGAGCACCATAGGGTATGGCCCTGGTGGTACATCCGCGCGACGACACGTACAAGGGAACGTGCCACCAGTGGTTCGTCTTGGGGAACAGTCCCAACCGGATTTTTCCCACGATTTGCAGGAACAGGTGGAGCGTGTCCTTGGTATCCTCCCACTGCTCGAGGGGAAGAGGAGGAAATACATCTGAGTCAACCTGTTGAGCCATCTGATTTCTCCCATTCTGCAACGGAAATCGCGTCAGGTCCGAAACCTCGTCCTCCGCGTTCCCGGACCTCAGTACTGCACCCCGGAATGCCGCGAGGACTTGCACAAAGCACCACATTACCGCGGGAAGGGAACAGGGCCCGGAAGTCACCCTGACCGCACGCTATCATTCAAGCATACGCGACCGGAACGTTGGTCGTCAATCTGAGAGACTGCAAGCGGCGTATTCGTTATGAGAGCAGGCCGGCAACCGTCTTGGAGGAGGAGATGGGTCCAAAACTCTTCACCCGCCTCATGAGCGGAAAGAGATCGAGAGGGGCCAGCCACCATCGTTCACGCATGTAAGTCGATCAACCTTCGGCCGCGCTCGGCAGCCAGCCTCTTATAGAATTTTCGACCGCTTCGTTCATGCGCGTCGAAAACCCTTTCGAGGCTGTCTTTTTCGATTTTCAGGCACCTGCTCGGTTCGACGCATTGAGCTTCGGCCGAGTATGCCTCCCGATCGACCACGCTGGACCAGCCAAAAGCCTCCCCCAGCCGTTCAACCACATAGTCCATTGCAACGTTCTTGCCGATGCCGATTCTGACCTTCCCGTCCACGAGAATGTAGAAATGATGTGCAGGCTGGCCGGGAGAAAAGAGGATGGTCCCCTTGTCGTAGGTTTCCTCCACAGCGATTTGAGAAATGTCGTCGATAGCTTCCTGCCTGAGGTCCTTAAACAAGTCAATGTTTGGTATGAACATCGGTCCCCCCTTTCTTTCACAGAAAGCTCGTGTGGGTTGCCGGCCTCTTGCCTAATTCCAGTATACGGCACTTTACTACGGCGCGGAAGTGTACAAACGACCTGATGGGCAAAAAAATCCGTCCGCCTCATGATGAGCTTCAGGATTGCCGCGTGCCCGGCCCCATTCACTGCATACGCATTCGAAACGGCCGACGATTCGTGCTCCTGTTCCGTCGATAGGCATGATCGCTGGGATGTTCCTCAGAATGTGGATGATAAGAGGCAATGTGAGTGAGTGCTATGCGAGGTTCCTGGCGGTACGAAGTGAAAACGGCGAAGGTTCTTTTTCTTGACAGGTAGAGCGAAGCATGCTCAAATGATAAAACTGCATGTGATCTTCAGGGGATGCCTACCCGAGGGCAGTTAGCTATCATCGTGTTCATGTGTACTGCACTCCCAGCACAACAGGGATGATGGTGGAGCGCGTGTATGAACGCTAACTGCTGAGTCTTCAGCTCATAACAAACAAGAG
>JARRRG010000538.1:0-2996 GCA_037380965.1 Deltaproteobacteria bacterium | reverse complement strand
ATCGCATTTGCGGGGCGCTCGAATGTGGGCAAGTCGTCGATGATAAATGTGTTGTTAGGAAGACGTAACCTCGTCCGTACCTCCAAGACCCCCGGCCATACACGAAAGCTGAATTTTTACCTGATTAACGATCGCTTCATCTTTGTGGATCTCCCTGGTTACGGTTATGCGAAGGTGCCTCTCGCAGTGAGGGGCAAATGGGGGCCCATGGTGGAGACCTATCTCGCGCAGCGGGAAGAGCTTGCCGGGGTAGTAGTGATCATTGACGCCCGCCGCCCGCCGACCGAATCGGACATGAGTCTTGTCCATTACCTGCGGTCCTCCGCTATTCCGTTCATAGTGGCCGCGACCAAGGCGGACAAACTCTCGCACAGTCGTATGGCGGGCTACAGACGCCTGGTAAAAGAGAAAGTGGGGGAGCAGGCTCCAGTGGTGCTGTTTTCTTCGTTCAACGGTGAGGGCAAGAAGGAATTGTGGAGAGAGATCAACGCCCTGATACAATAAATGCCCGCGTTCCAGCGGGCCACCGATCTGACATGTGCGCGACGGAGCCGGCCCCGAAAGGAAGAGAAGAATCCAATGGTAAGAAAGATGCTGATCAACGCCGTCCACCCGGAGGAAAGCCGGGTGGCGGTAGTCTCAGATGGTGTGCTCGAAGAGCTTGACATCCAAATTAAGACCCGTGAAGCCACGCTGGGAAATATTTACAAGGGAAGTGTGACAAGAATTGAGCCTTCGCTCCAGGCGGCATTTGTCGAGTACGGAGCGGCACGCAACGGTTTCCTGCCGATCAACGATGTCCACCCGTCGTACTTCCCGGAAATACCCGAGGGCAGTCGCCGGCGTCCCCGCATAGAAGAGATTTTCAAGAGAGACGACAATGTCATCGTTCAGGTGAACAAGGAAGAACGAGACCACAAGGGCGCAAGCCTCACAACCAATATTTCACTGGCGGGCCGGTACCTCGTTCTCATGCCGGGGACGGATCTCCATGGGGTATCACGGAAAATCGAAGACGAAAAGGAGCGCAAGAAGCTCAAAGAAATCGTCAAGCAATTAACGTTGCCTGAGAATATGGGATTCATCATCCGGACCGCGGGAATGGGACACAGCAAGACCCAGCTATCGAGAGACCTCGATTACCTCCTGAAATTGTGGAAAGCCATTGAAAAGAACGTGACGGAACAGGATGCTCCGACATTACTCTACCGCGAGCAAGATGTGGTGATCCGATCTATTCGCGATCATTTCTCACCGGATATTTCCGAGATTCTCGTGGACGACAAGACGGTCCACCGCCAGGTGAGGGAATTCTTTCATCAGATCATGCCGAGGAACGAAAAGCTGGTCAAGCTCTACCAGGAGCGGCGTCCCCTCTTCAACAAGTACCAATTGGAGGAGCAGGTCGAGCAGGTCTATCGGAAGAGAATCAAGCTCAAATCGGGAGGATATATCCTCATCGAACCAACGGAAGCCCTGGTGACGGTCGATGTCAACTCGGGGAGCGCTACCAAAGAAAAGGGGATTGAAGAGACCGCGTATCGGGTGAACATGGAGGCGGCTACCGAAATTGCCCGCCAGTTGAGGCTTCGAGACCTGGGTGGGATCATCGTCATAGATTTCATAGACATGTTCAATAAGAAGCACAAACAGGATGTTGAAAGGGCCCTGAAGACGGTTCTCAGGAAAGACCGGGCAAAATCCAAGGTCCTGAGACTCTCCTCACTGGGATTATTGGAACTCTCTCGCCAGCGTTTGAAATCCTCCCTCGGCACCGGCGAATATCTTGACTGTCCGCTGTGCGAAGGCCGCGGAAAGGTACGATCGCCGGAAATGACCGCGCTGTCCGTTTTCAGAAGAATCAAGTCCCTCGCGATAAAAGCCGATACCACCGAAGTGAAGGCCACGGTTCCGACAAAAGTGGCAGACTTCCTCCTCAATAATATGAGATCACTCATTGTCGGCGTAGAAGAGCAGCATCAGACGCGCGTAACCGTCGTGTCGAGGGAGCCTCTGTGTGACAATGAAATTACTGTGGAACCGATCAGGAAAGAGTCGGCCGAACAGATCTCTACGGAAACGGATTTGGCCACGGGTTGCTCGCGTGAGGACCTGGTGGCCGCGGAAAATGAGAGTAAACCTGAACCGGAGTCGAGGAGACCGAGAAGACCCGCGCGGCGCCGACGTCGGAGCAAAAGAAAGCCTCCCTCGGGAACCTCGGATGAAAGCAGCCCGGCCAAAGCCGACAAGGAGCAGGCCCCTGCCGTGGAGCTCCTCGAACACCTAGATCCTCAGGAGGATGCGCCTGACGCGGCAGAGCCTGCTGACGAGCCTCGTGAGGACGCCCCCCTGGACGCGGAACGGGAATCCAACGGTCGGTTCTCCATGTTGCGGCGCTACTTCCCGTTCCTTTTGTGACGACAACCAGCCCCATGCGCGGCATTGAGAACCAGCGGGCCGTCGGCCCGATTGGATTGACTGCACATCGGCGTTCGTTTAAACTGTACCTGTAAATTCCATGCGACCCGACCCGGCAAAACGTATGTTTTGCGGCGGAGCGGCTCATGAATCAGGGAGGGCCTCGTTCCCCGGGATTTACGTTTCGTTTTGCCGGTGTCGAGGCTTCTCAAACTTTTTACATAGATGGTAATCAGTACGAACCAGAGACAGCGCCCGCAGCAATCGCAGACGTGACGTCTACAGCTTCCTCTTCGCATTGTTTGTCCGAATGAGCGCTACGAAAAACCTGATGAGACGCCACTTGATCATTTCCGTTGCTGGGGGGGCGGTCAAATGGAAGCTTGTTTCCCATATCAAACGAGTCCCGATTGTGGACCGGTTTCAAAGCTATAGCTACAGAAAGGAGTAGAGAGCAATGGGCAAGGACAAAGGAGTGGTTCACGTGGTTGGCACGGGCACGATCGGCGAGCCGCTGATCGGCCTGCTCTGTTCCTTTCGCGAACAGGCCGGGTTCTCCGAAGTCACCTTCCACAAAC
>JARRRG010000537.1:0-2998 GCA_037380965.1 Deltaproteobacteria bacterium | reverse complement strand
AGAGCATTCAGATCGATCGTGGAGAGCGTCGCATCACGGATCGATTCGGCAAAGACCGGAATCGGTAACCGCGCCAACCGCTCCCGAAGCATATCGGCAAGCTCCGACGTGCCATGAGCCAATGCTTGTGCTTGTCCCGTGCCGTGTCCCTTGAGATGTATCCGCGCCACCACTGCTTCAACGCCCTCATCATCTGGCGCAAGCTTGCCGCATTCATCTTCCAACGCGTCCAGCAGATCCTCTTCCCCTGAAAGATCGGTAACATCGAGCTCAAGCTTTTCCCAGCGCACGGGAGCTATGGGGACAAATTCCGCCGCGGCCTCTCCCGGCCCGTCCACGGTAATGACATAGCATCCTCGGGCCCCTGTCTCGTTGACGTGCGCGCCCTGGCTTGTGCCGGCATAAAGAATGAGGGGATATTCACTCAGAACTGTGCCCAAATGGACGTGTCCCATGCACCAGAGGTCCATGCCCGCGAGCCTCAGATCGTCAAGGCTGCACGGTGCATAATCATCATGTCCCGACACACCTGAAACGTTGGCGTGCACGACGCCTATGGCAATCTCCGCGCGGGGATCCCGGTGAAAGCGCCGAACCAGATTTTCCCTGACCGCGGCCCTTTCGAAGCTCGCGCCATAGATCATGACCCGCCGGTCCATGTGGTGAGCGGCGAATTCTCTTCCTTCCGGCTCGGCCCCGAAGAGATGAAGTCCCGGCAACGAGCGCAGGGCATCCGGGAAATCGCACAGAGGATCATGGTTCCCCAGCGTCAGAAACACGGGAATCCCGGCTTCATGGAGCTTCGTTACTCCATCACGAAATGCCACTCGAGGGCGTACGGCCGGATTGGCGTTGTCAAATACGTCTCCAGCAAGCGTGACGAAATCCGCGTTTCCATCAAGGGCCGTTGCTACAATTCTTTCCCAGGCCTTGTACCCGGCCCGAAGAAAAAGCTCTGCTGACTCGGGCAGCGACTTGGACAAACCGGCGAAGGGCCTGCCCAGATGGAGGTCGGCAGCATGGATGAATCTCAGCGGAGCCATGGATCAGAGTCCCGGATGCGAACCGCGTGCTCGACCGCGGTGGTTGTATGATGTGAACCCCGGTGAGGAGCGACGTAGCGGGTTCGGATACCCCCCGACGCTTCCCCTTGTCCCTTCCAACTCGGATGTTTTATCCTGGTCATGACCCGTTGTCCAGTCGCAGGGACGGTGGCAGGATTTTGCAGCGTATATGCCGTTTTTCGAATGGTGCCGCGTCCGAGCCCCGCTCCTGCCTGCATCATCGTGACAGCGGTCCCATCCTGTGCCAGGAGAGAGAAGTGACACGTCATCTTGTAGTCGTCCTCTGCATGCTCATGCTCTGCGGTTTTGACGCTTCAGCAGCTAAGGTCGTATTTCGGCAAGCGGTTCCCGGCCGAATTCTCACCTTTCCCAGAGATCACGGTAAGCATCCAGATTTTCAGACGGAATGGTGGTATTTCACCGGAAACCTGGAATCCAAACGCGGCCGCGAATGGGGATTCCAGCTTACGTTCTTCCGCCGCGGCCTCGCCAAGAAACCGGCCCGGAAGAGCTCCGCGTGGGGAGTCACCGATCTGTATCCCGCTCATTTTGCGCTGACGGACGTGAGGAACCGCGCCTTTTTTCATAAAGAGCTGATCTCCCGCGGCGGCCCCGGTTTGGCTGAAGCAGCCCCCAATCGTCTGAAGGTTCGGGTCAAGGACTGGAGCGCGGAACAGCGAGGCAAAACTATACTGATCAAGGCGCATGAGGGCGAGTACGCCCTCGATCTCAAGCTCGTACCAATGAAACCGGTTGTTCTCCACGGCTTGTCAGGATTCAGTCGAAAAGGTGACGAGAAGGGCCAGGCTTCGTACTATTATTCACTTACCCGGCTCAAGGCGCTCGGCACGCTGAGGTTCAAGGGGACCATCCACCGCGTCACAGGCCTGGCATGGATGGACCACGAATTCGGTTCAAGCATACTCACCAGGAATCAGGCGGGTTGGGATTGGTTCAGCCTTCAGCTCGACGATGGAACCGACCTGATGGTGTTTCATTTGCGTAGGAAAGACGGCACCTTCGAACAGACGTTCGGAACCCTGGTCGCCGGAGACGGGCGGACCTCTGACTTGAGCGGCCAACGTATAAGAATTTCCCCTATCGGTACGTGGACCAGCCCCCATACAAAAGCGGTGTATCCCTCCGGATGGCGGGTGGAGATCCCCGGGCGGAACATCGCCCTCAAGATCACTCCCCTCGTTCAGGATCAAGAACTGTCCAGCGGAGCCTCCACCGGTATCATCTACTGGGAAGGGGCAGTACGGGCACAGGGATCGAGAGATGGGAAAGAGATCAAAGGCAAAGGATATGTTGAGCTCACGGGGTACGCCCGAGCAATAGGCGCCGGGCTGTAAGAAGGACCAGCGCGCGGGTACCGTGTACGGAGCCGGCGCCAACACAGTACGAGACCAAAGCCCCGTTATTACAATGGGTTAACTATTGCCTCCCCGATCGTCGATAGTAACGAAATTACTTGTTGACACGACATTCTCCGATGATGTAGTGAAAGGAATTCTCGTGGGGAAACATCATGGAAATTATTTTTTTCATATCGGTGGGGGCGGCCGTCATGTGGCTCGCTTTCGGAGACAAGAAGAACTGGGACGGTTTCTGAGGTCATCCCAGAGACGGACCCGTGGAATTCCACTCGTTCGATCTGAATCCCTGCCCGGCTCAAACTTCCTGCCCTGTTGCCGCACCCTTCCCAAAGCTCATCGGTCATCGGTTTCTCTTCGTTCACGCGACAAAGCAGCCACCCGCGCGCTTTATACGGGGTCCCGAAAATATCGTCGAATTGAGAAGTTATTTTCGTAGTGCATGCTTCGAGGTCCCGGTAACGAAACCCACCACGATTTCCCTCGGGATACCTCCGTGGCTCAGCCTCGGATAACCTGAGAAGTAGTCGGCAGCGCTGTGATCCAATTGGATTCGGA
>JARRRG010000536.1:0-3012 GCA_037380965.1 Deltaproteobacteria bacterium | reverse complement strand
TTATCCGAATGAGGGGAAGATCCAGACCCTCTTGGATGTTGTAAAGCTTTCGGAGGATCAGGAGATAGGCACGTATCAACCGGGCTTTGGCGTACGCTTCTCCTTCAAGCTGGGGTCTCCCCCGGTAGGCACCGTCGCCATTGAGGAGGAGTCGCTCGAACGGAGGCGAGGCAAGCACAGGCCGCGAGGAAAATGGTACGATAGCCGCGGATGCGTGGGTCTCCCAGAAGGCTTCGGGAAACACCACGCTCATCAGGCTCCTGATGAGGTCCCGGTGCGGTTCCAAAACCGAGAAATCCTCGATAGGATGCTGTAATTCCGGCGCCTGCGCCAGGCGTTCCCGAATCTCGTCCGGCCGACCGCCGTTACACGAAGGAACGGTCTGATTCCAGAAGTCGATGAGCGGTTTGAAGCTGAGCACGCAGCGAAAAGGATACGTCTGCAGGAGCTCCTCCATGATGCACCTCCACCATGGGCTTATTCTATCTATTATAATGCTTAATTACGGGAGTCGCCAGCGCGACTGGTTCCAGGGGCTCATGACCGGAGGAGAAAACGGGCCTCCTCGTTCCGCGCTCGGCTCATCATACGTGAAATGCCCATGCACGTACTCCCGTTCACCCGCGACTCTGATGATCTTCCTCTCCTAGAACGCATCACTCTCCAATTTGAATGTGTCAAAAATGATATTCGTCGCCATTGCACGCGCACCATGCGCGACTGCATCAAAAATGTCCGCGTCACTCCAGCCCAGTTCCCTCAGCTTCTGAACGTCTTCCGCGGTTATACCGTGCGGGTCCTTCGTGGCCCTGAGAACGAAGGTCAGGAGGGCCCTCTCTTTGTCGCTCAACGGAGCGCTGCGAGGATCACCTTTCAAGGCCTCCGCCTGGTTTGCGGGGACACCGAGTTGCGCAAGCATGCCGGTATTCAGTTTCTCACAGTATGGTGAGTCTGTTGACGCGGCGACCAGGAGGCGCACCATGGCGAGGAAGGTTACGGAGAGCGTGGGATGGGCCCTGAAATATCTGGCAAATTCCAACTGGTTTTCGAGGACCGCCGGGCTGACGCCCAGCATGCGCACATTATTCGGGACGGCTCCGAACATCTCTTCTGTGATCGAATACAATTGAGCGAGCTTGCCGTCCGCGTTCTCAGGTGGAACGAGCTTGAGCAATGCCATGAGATCAACTCCGTTGAATTCAGGATAGGGGTGGTAGAGCATGATCTGCGGAGTGTGCTCGGTTTCCGCTCACACCCCGCAAGTCGCACCATAACGCCGCGCCCCATGCACTAACAGATGGGAGAAAAGATGCATGGTGACGCCTATGGAAAACCGAAATACGAGATTCAGAAGGCATCGACCTCCTCACCGATGACTCGATAAGGCTTGGGGAAATCCGGCTGAAAATTCTGGTAAAACGTGACCGGATAGCGAGCCCCGATCTTTTTGCCCGCATCCTTGAGGCCCTCAACCAGGGTCTCCAGCCCGTTGCCAGGTAAGGCAAAGACCATTTCATCATCCTGCGTCATGGAAAAGATCCGGTCGCCCATACCGGGAATTGCAACCCGGGGCGCGCCGCTCTTGAACGGTGCGAGCAGGTATTCGGTGCACTCCACCTTACCGCCGAAGTTGCCTGTCACGCGATTGCCGTCCCGGAACGCCCATGCCTGAATCATTCGCATCACCTGGGCCGGATTGCCGTATACTGCGACCGTATCGGGCTCGAACAATCCCCTGCTCAACGGGGCCATCAGGATTGTCTCGTATTCGCGGGAATCGAGAAACGTCATGGACCCTGTCTCCTCCCCGGCCGCTTTCTGATCACTGGAAAAGCCAACTTCACAAAAGAGCGTCCCCAACGTGGCCGGCTGGTCTGAAGCACGGGTGAAGCCGAAGGCGAGCATGGCGGGAACGCAAATCAAATCCTCCTTTTTCAGTCCGAGCGTCCACCCATAGACGCGTGCCATGGTGACCGCCTGACAAATGGTGATCCTCTTTTTCATATCAACCGAGGGGCGCCGTGTCTTTTCCGGGAGAGCCGCGTCCTGCTTGAGAAACGTTACGGCAATCGGCAGGGTCCGGAGTCGCAGGTTATTGCTCATGAATTCAGCGATCTGACTCTGTTCCATCGTAAACCTCCTGTAGTGAAATGATCACCTCGCTGCTGACACACAGGCTGCAAACCCGGTGCAGGCGTCGCTATCGCGTGAAATCGGTGGATTGTTCCCATCCGGCAAATTGGTGCCCAAGCAGGTGTTGGAAAACCATTTTGTCAAAAACGAGAAGGGGCTCGTCGTCATTGATCACTTTCATTCTCATCAGGGTGCCTTCCCAGCTATTGAGAATGAAATCGGCTGCCTCCAAAGGGTCCAGAGCAGGGTCGATCTAATTTTGCAACTGAGCAGATTCAAGGCAGCGCGCAATCCTCTCCAAGATCCGGTCAAATGCTTCTCTTAGCCTGGCCTGAAACGCCTCGTTCAAATCTCCCATTTCCTGTGCCAGATTGCCGATAGGGCATCCTCCCTGGAAACGTGCATTCCTGAAATCCTCGAGTTTTTCATAGAAGAATGCGCGAAGAGTCGTCAGAGGTGAGGAGCGGGATGAACGAAAGTGAGCGTCCATTCTTCCAAGAAAATATTCCACGTAGTAGTCGATCAGCGCCAGACCGAACTCTTCTTTGCTGCTGAAATAGAAATAGAACGATCCTCTTGGCACGTCGGCAGCGCGAAGGATCTCTTGAACACCGGCACTGTTGAAGCCCTTCAGGTGGACTATTCGTGCCCCTTCGGCGATTATCTTCGCTCGAGTCTCTGCTTTTGCCATGCTGCCTGCTCTCTTTGGACAGGATAATTTTAATAATAGACTGGTCGGTTAGTCTCGTCAAGGGTCTCACAGAAGAAAGTTCCCCCGAGACTGCACCGCCTCGAGGTCCTTCCTATTGCGCGCTCCGGACAGGCCGGTGCGCGGTTAGAGCACGGGGTCGCTCTTCACGCGGGGCGCTGGGGAAGGGA
>JARRRG010000535.1:0-5790 GCA_037380965.1 Deltaproteobacteria bacterium | reverse complement strand
GGTAAGTCCCTTGCCCAACGTCATTAGATCCGGCGTGACGCCTTCATGCTGGCATGCAAACCACTTGCCGGTACGTCCCATGCCGACCATCACTTCATCAAATATGAGCAGTATTTCGTAGCGATCGCAGATATCACGAATCAGGCCCAGGTATCCAGGCGGCGGCGGAGACACCCCAAGCGCGGCTCCCGACACCGGCTCGATCAAACATGCGAAAACGGTATCCGCGCCCATGCTCAAAATGGTGTCCTCGAGGGCCGATGCGCATCGGAGTGCACATGACGGGTACATGAGGCCGTACGAACATCGAAGGCAATAGGGAGGGTGAATATGAACGACCTCCGGCAGCAGGGGCGTGAACGGTTCTCTAAAATAGGTTCGCCCGGAGGCCGCCAAAGCTCCGAGCGTCAGGCCGTGATAGGATTTCCATCGAGAGATCAAACGCATGCGACTCGGACGTCCGCGTTCGAGCTGAATCTGGCGGGCCAGTTTGACCGCGGTTTCTATTGCTTCAGAACCGGAACACATGAAATAGAATCGGTTCAGTTCGTTGGGCGCGTGGCGGGCCAGCCTCTCGGCCAGTGCTTCCACCGGCTCCGATGTAAAGACGTTTCCGTGGACATACGAGAACTTCCTCATCTGTTCGTAAACGGCTTCCGCTATCTCCAGGCGACCGTGTCCCACGTTCACCACGATTGCTCCGCCACACGCGTCGAGGATCTTCTGACCGGTCTCGTCTTCTATCCACACACCTTCCGCCTTCACCGCTCGCGGGAGAATTCGATCCAGCCTTCGGGTAAACACAAATCCGGGGATTCGTATGGCCGCCATTTCTACTTTTGCCCCCCAATTCCTGGAACCTGTCTGCACTCGCCCCATGCGGCGCCTTCGCGATCCAGGATTTCGGCACGATTTCTTGCTCGTTCCCCTGCCTGAGCCTTGGATTCCGCGGGCATGCCCTCGCCTGGACAATCATTGTCCTCGAAACCGACTCGAACGCGGGCAGGAACGATCGCCGGTCCTTCACGCGATGACCGCAGGGCTTTGGCTTCGATTTTCGCGTGCGAGAGGGATACGCAAGGATTCTGTTCCTGCATGGGCCCAGAGTCACATACGACAATGCTTATCATGAGTTTTTCCATATATAGGCCCCGGTCCCGCTTTCCGCGGGCGAGTGTGCAGCCAGGCGGGGCATCGTTGATCGGGCAAATGATATTAGAAAAAGCGGCTCAGGACCTGCTCTCTCATTTAGAGCCCCAGGTAATAGTGCCCTCCCGCGTTTCTTCCCGAAGCCCCGGACCCCTTCCAACCGCCAAACGGTTGGTAACCCGGCCCTGCTCCGGTGGTCGCGCCGGAGGGCCTGTTGGCATAGGCTACGCCTGAATGCGAGTTGTCGAAAAACCATTGGGCTTCTTCATCCGATCCGTAGAAGCCTGAAGTGAGGCCGTACACTGTCGAATTGGCGTGAGCGACAGCTTCATTGAGATCCGGCACGGCCGCGACCATGAGAATCGGAAGAAACATCTCCTGTTTCCAAAGGTCGTGATCCAGAGGCACTTCCGACACCACGGTAGGAGCGCAGAAGTAGCCCTTCGCGTATTTGGGCCCGGAAAGAGTGTGTCCCCCCACCAGGATCTCGCCCGCGGACGAAAGCTCCTCGACGCATTTGGTATACCGGTCGTAAGCGGCACGGTTGATGACAGGCCCCATATAGACGTCTCGGTCGGCTGGATCTCCCACAACGATGTTCTTGGTGAGCTCCACAATGCGTTCCACAACTTCATCGAACATAGGCTCTTCCACGTATGCCCTGGAGCAGGCCGAGCACTTCTGACCCTGAAGGCCGAATGCAGAACGCATGATTCCGAGTGCCGCTCCATCCGGGTCGGCATTTCGAGACACGATGGCCGGGTTCTTGCCCCCCATCTCCAGAATCACCGGCCTGACATAATCGAGCTGGGCCCGTTCGCGGAAAATCTTCATCCCGACCTCATAAGATCCGGTGAAGGTGACCCCGTCCACATCGGGGCTCGAAATCAGAGCTTGTCCTAAAACATCGCCCGGACCGGTGACAAAGTTGACCACACCACCGGGAATTCCCGCGTCTCGGAAACATTCCGCAAGAAGACGCGAGGTCCACGGCGTATCGGAAGACGGTTTAATCACCACCGTATTGCCCGCCACCAATGCCGCTCCCATGGGGCCTCCCGACAGGGCGGTGGGATAATTGAAGGGACTGATCACCAGCCAGACTCCGTGCGGCTTCATGACAGACATGTTATCCGATCGCTGGTTCGGAATCGGATCCTGCTTCATTTCGACTGCGAACCCGTTGTTACGCTCCATCTCATCACAGCAATAGGTGATCAAATCTGCAGTCTCCGCCACCTCACCGATGGCTTCCATCCGGTTCTTCCCCACGGACAGCACCATGGACGCACTCATGTCGAAGAGGCGTTGTTCGATCAATAGCGCCACTTTCCGCACAAGACGCACCCGCTCCTGCCACGGGGTACGGCTCCAGACGGGAAGCGTCTGGCGAGCTGCTGCCACCGCGTCGTCCACATCCTGCCGGCCGCCTTCCTGAAAGCTCGCCAGGACGAGCTCGGTGTCCGCGGGGGACACTTCATCCATTTTGGTGTCCGAAGAGCGCTCCTGGCCGTCGATAAGCATTCCGTACTCTTTGCCGAGAGATGTCCGCACACGGGTCATTGCTTCCTCAAACCTGACGTGAAGTACCTCCGGCGGATCAAACATGGTTGCATATGTCAGTTTGAACGAATCATTCTTCATCACCGGCCTCCGTAACTCTTGCGTAGAGCTGTTCAACGTTCGGGGTCAGGATCCAATGCCGGACACCCTCTCCGATCGGCATCCCGATCTCCCTACCCCCGTCCGAGACCTCTTCAGAGCTCTTCACTTCTCGTATTACCCGGTGTCGATGTCTTTGGGGTCCGCCACTCCTTCCTCCAATAACCGACAGGCTTCAATCCACATCGCGTGCAATATCCGATTGACCACGAACCCGGTAACATCTTTCACACGGATGGGAGTTTTCCCGATTTTCCGGCAAAGGTCCATGAGAAACGTCACGGTCGCTTCATCGGTCTCCAGGCCGGGGACAATTTCAACAAGCTGCATGACAAACGCGGGGGAAAAGAAATGAGCACCTGCGAATTTGTCCCTTCGCTCTGGCCCCAGGCATGCGGCCAGTTTTGTAATAGGGATGCTGGAAGTGTTCGTGGCGATTACGCAGTCCGGAGTGCACACTGCTTCCACTTCAGTCAGGACTTCTTTCTTTGCGTTGAAGTCTTCCACGATCGCCTCTATGACAAGGCTCGCATCGCCAAGCTCCTTGTATTGGTCGGTAGGGGTGATGCGAGTGAGTGCAAGCTCCTTGTCCGCGGCTGTACACCTTCCCTTCCTGATTGCCTTGTCCAGAATCCCATCAAGTCGAGCTTTGCCTCGATTGGCGATTTCCAGGCTCATATCTTTCATAATCACCGGATATCCCGATGCCGCGAATGAGAGCGCTATCTCCGCTCCCATCATTCCTGCTCCAAGCAGTCCTACTTTGAACTCTGCACACATTTTATAATCCTCTTTCTCAAAGAATCTCGATTCAGGATGTGGATGCGCACTGCCGTGATCCGGTGCAGATTCATCCCGCTGATGAAAACACCGTTCAACGCTTGTGCTTCGACGTTCGCCCCGAGGCGGGCGTCAACACGGTCAGCGGCACGCCGACACCTCTCTGCCGCGAACGCCCGGATCAGTCTCTCGCCACTACCAGGGCCGTGCCCATGCCGCCCCCTGCGCAGAGTGCAGACAGCCCGATTCCGGCATTTCGTTTCTGCATCTCGTAGAGAAGCGTGGTCGTGATCCTCGCGCCGGTGCAGCCAACGGGGTGGCCAAGTGCTATGCCGCTACCGTTAACATTCGTTATCTCGCGTTTCAAGCTCAATAGCTTCTCGCAAGCCAGGTACTGAGCGGCAAAAGCCTCGTTTACTTCCACGAGATCAATTTCATCAAGCGTTACGGCAGCCTTTTGAAGAGCTTTTGTTGTGGCCGAGACCGGTCCGATGCCCATAATCTCCGGCTCGACTCCGGTAGTGGCGGTACCCAGTATCCTGGCCATGACCGGCGCGCCGAGCTGGTCCGCCTTCGCCTCCGACATCAGAAGAAGACCTGCCGCGCCGTCATTGATGCCCGAAGAGTTCCCCGCGGTCACCGTGCCGCCTTCCTTGAAGGCCGGTTTGAGCTTGGCCAGGCCTTCCAGCGTGGTATCGCGGCGCGGATGTTCGTCGGTATCAAAGGTCTCCGTTTTTCCGCGCCCAAGCTTGACCTGAATGGGCACTATTTCATCCTTGAATACGCCCCGGTCGATTGCCCGGACCGCCCTCTGATGGCTCAGCAGCGCCAGCTCATCTTGCTGCTCACGGCTGATGTGGTATTGTTCAGCCAGATTTTCGGCCGTGATACCCATGGCCGGGCCGATTCCCAACTCGGTCAAGGAATCCCACATCGAATCGCGTATGTCGGCATGGCCGATTCGGGAGCCCCATCGCATCAGGTCGACCGTATACGAAGCATTGCTCATGCTGTCGGTTCCGCCGACCAGGATCACTTCAGCCTCACCGGCCTTAATCTGGTAATACGCCATCTGTATGGCAGACATGGAGGAAGTGCAGTTGCGATGAATGGTTATTCCCGGAATGGTCACGGGAAGGCCCGCCTTGACAGCCGCCACTCGTGCCAGGTTGTTTTCCTTGTAGGTCTTCTGGTAGTTGCAGCCCCAAACAACATCTTCGATGAGGGCCGGGTCAATCCCCGCGCGCCTTACCACCTCTTGAATGACCGGAATCGTCAAATCCACTGCATTAACCGTTTTTAAAGCCCCGCCGTGTCTGCCGATGGCAGTACGGCACGCGCTCACAATGACTGCATTCATTATCAACCTCTTTCTTCAGGTTTCTTTCTGTTGCCGCGGATCAACGTTCGGGGGAAGGCACCAAAACCACTTCCGAAACGGTACATGTATCACACCGGTCTACAGATCCTGGAACGCGATGCTTCGCTTCATTATTTTTCCTGAAGCAGTTTTCGGAAGCTCATTAACGAACTCGACCCGGCGCGGGTACTTATATGGCGCCACCCTTTCCTTCACGTATTGCCGCAATTCATCTTGTGTGGTGTCTGCTTCGCTCGACAGCACCACTACTGCTCCGACCTCTTCTCCCAGATCAGCATCGGGAATCCCTATGACGGCTGCTTCAAGAACAGCCGGATGTGTGTACAAAACCTCTTCGATTTCTCGTGGATACAGTCTTGTTCATCTACGATACGAGCTTGGAAGCCGGGGACAGGAAGGCCGATTGAGCCGGGTTTCGTGGGCCGCCCGAAGGGATTCTCCACGCAGGTCGGAGAACATTCAGTGAGGCCGTAGCTCTCATATATGGTGGTTTCAAAGAGGCTTTCAAATTTGTGGAGAACTTCGACTGGCAGAGACGCCCCCCCGGAAATCACGAAACGAAGGCTCTTTTTCTTGGGAGCTCGAGAAACGGCCAGTTCTACCAAGCGATTGATCATGGTGGGCACTGCATAGAGGATTGTGGAAGGTTCTTGTTCGATGGCTCTCATTATCTCTTCGACGTCGAAACGCTCCCACATGCGGATGGTCAGTCCGCGATAGACCGAGATGTTGAGAGCGTGAGTCTGGCCGTAAATGTGAAAAAGCGGCAGCACACCTAAGACCACGTCGTGCGGCTCGGTATGACGGAGGTTCGAAAC
>JARRRG010000534.1:0-5070 GCA_037380965.1 Deltaproteobacteria bacterium | reverse complement strand
CCATCGGTGACGAGGCACGGGCAAGCCTGATCAAGCTGATGGAATTCGTGACACTTGGCTGATTTCTCGGCTCAGCCAACGTGCATGCTCGGGCCTTGACAAGGTGATACGCGCCTCCAGGCAGGGAGAGGGAGCCTCTTTCATCCGGATCTGAAAAGCACCGGCGAAGACCGGGGGTGATGGGCGCGCCGGGGTCCGAGGCCGTTGGTATGAGGAAAGCGGAATATGCCGCGACATTGCCGATAATCGGATCCTGCCGGCATCTTCGATCTCCAGCGTGCCCAAGAAGTGAGATAGAGCGAGCGGGAGTAACCGAGGAAGGTCCATGTTCCACCTGACCATAGTCAGACCCGGCGGACAAGAAGTCGCAGAGGAGTTCGTAACGGATCAAATCATTGTGGGCCGGCACGAAAAGTGTGACCTTCGCCTCGTTGACAGCATGGTCTCGAGAAATCACTGCCTGATATTTAGGGAGGGCAAGAGGTTCCTCCTGAAGGATCTCGAGAGCCGCAACGGAACCTGGATAAACGGTCGCAAGATAAAGAACAGGCGGCGTCTCAAACCCGGCGACGCGATCCAAGTCGGGCCCTTCAGGGTCCTCTTCGAGACCGATCCGTCCCGACCGGTTCCCCATTTCACCCGGACCCTGGACATGGGCGAATCAGTGCAAGAGCCCGTGGTTCATAAGGACAAGTCCGAGGAGGTGGTGAAGCCGCTGGGCATGATCAGCAATTACCTCTCTGAGACTGCGGGGGATCGACCCCAGGTGCCTACGAGGATAAGACGTGATCGCCTCAACCGCAATTTAGTCACCCTGTATCGGATCACCGAAGAGCTTGTGGTCACAAAAGATCTCGAAGAGATTCTGGATCATATCATGGACTACATCTTCGAGATCTTCTCGCCTTCCCAGGCTACCATACTCCTCCGAGAAAAAGATGAGTTCCCCGTCCCGCGGAAGCAGCGACACGCGGAAGGCAAAGGGAACATCAGGTCTATCAGCCACACGATAGTCAACCGGATACTCACCGGGCGCGTCGGCATTCTGACCGATAACGCGTTGGACGATCCCAGATTTGCCATGGGCGACAGCGTCATCATCGACGGCATCCGCTCCGTGATGGCCGCTCCCATATGGGAAGACCATTCCATTCTCGGTGTGATCTACGTGGACAGTCTGGACCTACTCGGCGGGTATCAACCGGAGGACCTCGATCTGCTCACCGCGATCGGGCATCAGACCGCTCTGGCGATACAGCGCTGGAAGCTCACGGAGAGACTGCAAGAGGAATCGATCAGGAACGCGGTGATTCGCGAGACGCTGGGCCGATTTCATTCCCGGCAGGTGGTGGATCTTATTCTCGAAGGAGCTGCCGACCTCGAGGTCAAGGAGACAACCGCCACTATCTTCTTCTGTGATATCGTTGGCTTCACTTCGCTCTGTGAGTCGAGCACCCCTCTCGAGCTTCAGACGATCCTCAACACCTTTTCCAAAACCGTCAACGGGATCGTGTTCCATGAGCAGGGGACCCTGGACAAGTTTATCGGCGACGCGGCCATGGCTATTTTCGGCGCTCCGTTGCGCCAGGAGGACGCGCCTCTGCGAGCGGTGCGGTCGGCCTTGAGGATTCGTGAGGAACTTGCTCAGGCTACACAATCGCTGCCCCAAAATCTGCGATTTCAGGTCCGCTATGGGATCAATACCGGCAGCGCCATTGTCGGAAATTTCGGATCGGACGAAAGAATGGATTACACCGTGCTCGGCCATGCAGTGAACCTCGCATCCAGGATTTCCAAATCCGCGAACCCCGATCAGATCCTCATAGGACCCGGCACGTTCCATGAGATTGAACTGTCAAATGTTTTCAAGGTCCGCAGCGTCGGATCCAAGCGAATGAAGGGACTCAAAGGGAGTATGAATCTCTTCGAGATTGAGGGGTTTCTCTGAGGTCTCTCAACATCTCTGACCGAGCTGGCAGCGGTATGCCACCTTGGTGCCCGCGGGTTCTCTCAATTAAATAATAGTAACAAGGTATTATAATGCATAGACTCTCTAAAGACACCTACGATACTCTCTTTTTCTCGATTACACCGTCTACCTCCTGGTGCGCGCGGTGGACGAGATCCTCAACCTCCTGCCGGAGAAAGCAGCTTTGACTGCCGGGCGGTTTGTGGGACGAATTGTTTATGTGCTCTTCCCGGACCGGCGAAGCGCGGCAATTGAAAACCTGTCAATCGCGTTCGGCAGGGAGAAGTCGAGAGAATGGATAGTCAGGACAGCACGCAAGAGCTTTGAGCACGTGGGCATGGCCGCGGTCGAGTTCTTCCGGATACGCCGCTGGAGCCAGGACGATATGATCGAGAAAATCATCATACGCGGGGTGCTGCCTTATAACCTTACGATGATGCCGGGCAATCATGGGATCTGTATCCTCAATTCTCATTTCGGCTGCTTTGAGGTCGGTGCAGCCGTGGCCAAGCTCCTCGGTTGGCGGGTGCATTTAATCGTCACCGGCCTGCGGAATCCGTTTCTGTCCCGCTACTTGTTTCAACGCGGAGGCGAGCGAACCGGGATTAGGACGCATCCTCACAAGGGAATTGTGGACGAGATGATTCGCTTGCTCAGATCACATGAGATGGTGGCTTTCCTGGCAGATCAGAGAGGGGATGCGGAACGGGGTGTTTTTGTGGATTATTTCGGAACGAAAGCCCCGGCAAATGAAGTGTTCGCGAGGTTCGCGATAGAGGGCGAAGCCCGCGTCATGCCTCTTGCCACCTATCGAAGAGATGACGGCCGGTACCAGGTCATCTTTGAGGAAGACATTCCGATCCGGATCACCGGCGATCCCCAAAAGGATCTTGTCACCGTCAGCCAGCAGTTCCACACCCAGTTTGAACAATGGCTGAGACTCAAACCGGAACAGGGTTTCTGGCTCCAGCGAAAGTGGAGGCGCAAGCGTTCCCGGAAGCACTCGGCAAGATCCAGTGGAAAACACGCGGTCGACCGCGATGATGTGGCCAGTGGAGAACGCGGGACTATTTCACCGAATAGGGGCTTACGGAATTAATGCTCGGTTTCGCTGCATGGTCTCGCGTTTGACAGAGAACTCCCCCCTACAGCGAGCGACACTCAGGACCCAACGTTTCCGGTGACGGCCTGCTATTGGGCTCCGGAACTCACGGGAACCGAATGGACTCCCCGCCGATATACCCTGAAACCAGTCGTGAGATGAGTCAGAGCGGCCCCTGTGGGGTCAAGCATCGAGAGGGCCACCTCGGTGTGAAAACGTAACCCCCCGGCTCGCGGTTGAAGCGCGAGTGGCATGGAAGAATGCATCAGTCTGACGGTCCGGCTTGGACCGTGAAATGCTCCCTCCATACACCGGCAAGGCGGAAGCTTTTCTCGAGACAGAGTCAATCCTATCCACTACATTCTTACAGGGGGAAGTTTGACCCTCCTCCATTTTCTGGTCTTCCTCGTCTTCTTCTCCGCGAAGCGCGCGACAGGCTTGATTCTCAGTCTCTCCGTCCGGTGGATGGTTTCCACTCCAAACTGACCGAGAATCGCTTTGATTTCTCCGGAAATCCTGTCCACCACGCTTGCGGGATTGAGGAATTGCACGATCCGGGTGACGCGGTTCAGGGTATCCGGAATTACGCCTGCTGCGACGAGCTCAGGGCACGCACACTCCTCTCGGCCCACCGAGGATACGCCCACCGCGAGCGCATTTCCGACCAGAAGGGTCAGCAGGAAAACACCTATCACTACCGCGCAGCGAAAGGAATGCATCTCACTTCTCCTGGATGGGGTTAGGAATTGTATTATACCGAAAATATGATAAAAATCAAGGAATTCCTGAGAACGGAACGCGCCGTGGCTTCCAATGGCGACGCGGTCAACCGTAGGTGGGGCTTACTCAGGAAAGGGCCGGTTCAGAAAGCGTAGCTTACCGTCAGCCCGGTCAAAATGAGGTGGGATCGGGAATCCATGGAGAATCGAGTCTCGCTGAGGCCCAGCTTGACGGTCGCGCCGCCGGAAAGCTCCAGGTAATTGTATTTGACGAACAGGCCGGCAAGCGCGTTCTCAGTCAGGGGGAAAGACCATGCAAACAGGGCTTCGCACCAGAAACCGGTCACCGAGTGTCCGTCGATCTGCATCGCCTCCCCCTCCAAATCCCGTTCCCCGTCGAGCCGACAAAGCGTCAACCAGGATGCGAGGATGTCCAACCGAACGACGGATCCCATGAAACGGCTGTGCGCGTAGGAGATGCCAAGGTAGGGAATGTGAACCTGAAGGTGGTCGTTGAATGATCCTGCCTCGAGGCTTACGAGATGTGAACGATAGTCAAAGTCGTTGTATCGATACCCGGCCACAAGCCCGGCCCTGTAGGGCGGACCGCCAAGCCCGAAAAAGTAGGCGATCGAGAGATCGACACCCAGGTAGCGTGTCCGGGAATCCCACGCCCGCTCGACCCCGTCGAAGAGGAAATCGTTCCGCCACTCGTTCGGAACGTTAATCCAGGCCTGCACCCGTGCGGTAAGGTCGCTCAAGAGAAAGGTCTCCCCGTAGAGGCCGAAGGCCAGACTGTTGAGTGTCACTTCTTGCTTGGCCGGTCCAATAAGGGAGTTATCGCCGTCCCTGAACCAGATCTCGTCGAAACCCCAGAGGTATCCGAAGCGCCCTTCGACGATCGAGCTTTGACCGGTCGCGGCGCCGGAAGGAAAGGGATCCCTGAATCCTGCCAAGATCCCGGCTGCCTTCGCGTTTCCGGGCACAACTCCGACCAGGAGTAGCGCACTCAACACGATGCTGATCAAGGGAACGTAGACGCCCGTCGTCGAGCCGATGGGGAAGCGTCCGGGAATTGGGCTGCGGCGGTTTGTAGCGGAGTGCTCTATCTGTGGACGTGTACCCAAGCGAGGTCCTACCGTAGTCCGTGATTCCGCCGAGCGAATAGGAAGTATCGCTGCAAGACGCATCTATTGTGTAGCTGTAACTGCCGAATTTGTCAATGTTTAAAGGATGAGACTCCGGGCACATGACAACCTTGAGAACTACGAGGGAGTCTT
>JARRRG010000533.1:0-3643 GCA_037380965.1 Deltaproteobacteria bacterium | reverse complement strand
AAAGAAATCTTCTTCAGGAAGAATGTCTCGTGAGCTCTTCATCATAGTCCCCTAACCTGATGCCATCGAATTGGGTTGTTTATGGAGTCTGCAGCCCGTTCCTCAAACAAGCTTAGGGCAATATTCCTTACCTCCTCAAAGGTCACTTCACGTCCTCCGAGGCCCACAATATAGTCAGTCAGCAGGGGATTATGGTCTCTCCTGTTGAAACAGTGGGAAAGCTCGAGAAAAACGGGCCCGCCAGCTCCAATGGATACGCCCTTTTCCAGGACAGCAATCGCTTTCGTCTTTGACAGGCAATCTCTGAGCTCCTGACGGGGAAAGGGCCGGAACGCACGAAGCTTGACGAAGCCAATCGGCAACCCCGCCTCCTCTCTAAGGTGTTTGGTGACCGCCCTTACTGTCGACGCTAGGCTGCCAAGTGTCACGAGAGCGACTTCCGCACCTTCCATCCCCTCCGCTGACAAAAGACCACCGTATCCCCGACCAAAGGTCGTGGCAAAGGCTTCGTCCACCTCCTGAATCACGGCTTTCGATCGGTCCATCGCTTCCTGCTGTTGATACTTGATCTCAGTGATATAGGTATCATCCATGGCAATTTGGCCGAGGGACATGGGACGGTCGGGATCGGGATCGAGGATCGCATGTTTCGGCCGATACGGAGGCAGGAAACGGTCGACCTTCTCCTGATCAAGAATCTCAACCGGCTCCATATAATGAGATATGATAATCCCCTCAAAACAGATAGCCACCGGCAAAAGCACCCTCGCGTCTTCCCCGATGCGAAAGGCCTGTGGTATCATGTCATGCACTTCCTGCGCGTTCTCCACATATATCTGAATCCATGAGGTATCTCTCTGGTCGAGTGAATCGGAAAGATCACTCAGCACGGTGTTGGGAGGACCGATACATCGATTGACGATTGCCATGACCACGGGCAGGCGAATCCCCGAAGCAACAAAGAGATTCTCATGCATGTAGACCAATCCCTGGGCCGAAGAGGCAGTGAAGGTTCGAGCCCCCATTGCCTCCGCAGCGACGGCAGCGGCCATGGCGGAGTGCTCTGATTCTACCGGTATGAACTCTGCATCGAGTTCCCCGTTCTCGATAAACCCGACCACTTTCTCCATGAGAGGGGTCTGAGGTGTGATAGGGAATGCAGGGACCACTTCCACCCGGGCTAATTTTGCTCCGTAAGCTGCTGCGTAATTTCCTGTGAGCATCTTTCGGGTCGCCATATTAGACTTCTCCTTCTGCCTTCATCACAATGGCCCCGGTCGGACATTCATTCCTGCAAACGCCGCATCCTTTACAGTACTCGTAATCGATCTCATAGCCATGTCCGGTAGAGTGAAGCCGGACACTCCCATCCGGACAGAACTCGTAGGAGTTCCCGCATTCGCGACACGCTCCGCTATGAAAACAGCGCCCCGCCTCGTCTCGGGCTCGCTGTTCATCGTATCCCAGGTTCACTTCCGAGAAGTCGCGGACCCGGTCATCTGGGTTGAGGTGCGGCAGTGCATTTCGTTCCAACGGCTCAAAGTGATTGAAATTGACATCGTCTGGTCTGACCACGTCTCCGAGCAGCATCGTGCCCGGTGGGTCACCCTTCAGGTAACGATCCATCGAGAACGAGCCCTTGGCTCCTATCCTGAGGCTCTGGCCGAGCCGATCGAGGTCTTCTCCGGTGAAAGATGTGTGGATCGACAGGGCCGCACGCTTGCCCGCGCCAATGGCGTGAACCACCATGCGAGGATCCGTCGCGACGTCGCCTCCTGCCCATATTCGGGGCACAGACGTCCTGCCCCATGAATCGATCCACACGGCACCCCGCTCTTCCTTGAGACCCGGTGGGAGGTACACTTCCTCGACCGCCTCTCCCACGGCTGCGATAACGCTGTCCAGTTCTATGACAAACTCAGATCCACTGATCGGTTCCGGCCGTGCGCGTCCGCCCGGTTCAGGCTCGGAAAGTTTATTCCGAATGCACTCGAGTTCGATAACTTTGTCGTTCCGGCTCCGTAGGGCTACGGGGGAGGTGAGCCATTGGATTTCGATCCCTTCCCCGAGGGCTTCTTCTACTTCTGCTCCGATGGCCGGCATTTCATTCCGTGTGCGCCGGTAGATGATCACCGGTTTCGCGCCGAGTCTCAGTGCAGCCCTGGCGCAGTCAACGGCCGTGTTTCCTCCTCCAATGATCCCTAATCGGGAACCAACAGAAGGCGAACGGCCCAGGTTGATTGCCTCCAGCCAATCAGTGCCGGAGATCACTTCGTTGGCAGAGTCTCCTTGGATGCGTAGGGAAACAGCCGCATGTGCTCCCGCGGCAAGGAACACCGCGTCCCAGGTGAGGAGATGTCTCCACGGGATGTCATGACCCGCCCGACAGCCGGTCTCAACCTTCACGCCCAAGCTGAGAATGCGATCAATCTCCCGGTCAAGGACTCCCCTGGGGAGCCTGTACGCCGGTATACCCAACCTGAGCATCCCTCCAAGCACGGCTTGCTTCTCAAAAACCGTGACTTCATAGCCCAGACGCCTCAAGTGATACGCACAGGTGAGACCGGCAGGTCCCGAGCCTACGATCGCTACCGTTTCCTGTCTCGACGCAGCCGGCGCGGGCCAATTGGTCGGTTCCCCTTCCGCGACGAATCGCTCAACGCCCTGGATCGAGACTGCCCCATCAAAGGCGCCCCGGTTACACGCGGATTCGCACGGATGGAAGCAGACCCGCCCGCAGACACCGGGAAAGGGGCTCTCCCCGAGGAGCCTCTCCAGCGCTTCCCCGTACCTTTCCTGCTCGGCGAGGAGAAGGAAGCCTTCGATGTCGTTTCCCGCGGGGCAGGCCTCGCTGCAGGGCGAAGACTTCCGGATGAACTCCGGTCTCAGGTATCGCCACAGGCCCGTTTTTCGTCGCTCCGATGGCATCCCGATTGACGCGTCGCCGAGCGGCAATTCACGATAGGTATATCTCTTTTGTACGTCCTGACCGATCTGGTTCCACCGACTCATGATATCCCTCGCAGATTTTCAAATCCCATCCAAGCCGCTTTCTCATTGACCTCAAGTTGATCCTCTGGAAAGAACTCGGGCAGGGCCTTGCACACGGATTCTACGGATACGTCCCTGTTGGCTGCACAGTAGGCTCCTACGACAATAATATTGGTAATGGGAATCGTAGTTTTGCCATAGAGTTTGTGAGCAATCGACGTGGCATCAATTGTGAACAAACTGCCGCCCCTTTCGAGAACGAACGGTGACGGCTGAGATTCCGGATCAGGACAGTTAATGATGGCCGTCCCCCCTGACTTGACGTCAGCCAGGGGCTTAGACATCTTAAAAAGGTTAAAATCCAGAACCAATACAACATCCGGGGAATAGACCTTGCTCCGAGTGGCAATGGGTTGGTTGTCCCACCTCACATATGCGATCACCGGCGCGCCTCGTCGCTCAGCTCCAAACTGCGGGAACGTTTGCGCCCAGCGACCTTCCAAAAACACTGCCGTGGCCAATACCTGTGCAGCGGTGACAGCTCCTTGACCTCCTCTACCCAAGACTTTTATTTCCTTCATTGTCTCTTACTCAGAGCGGGCCAAAGGCTCGCTTCCTTGTGATGATAGGCGTCAAATCAGACGCCCTCGAG
>JARRRG010000532.1:0-3017 GCA_037380965.1 Deltaproteobacteria bacterium | reverse complement strand
ATCTCGTGCTGCGCCACGAGGCGAAGGAACGCCTCCAGCGTATGATTCGAATGCCCGATGGTGTAGAGGTGGCGCACCATGATCGTGGTTGAGGGGACCTTTGGAATGTCGATCGACTCAGTCCGGTGAGAATTGCATGATCGTGAACCGACGGTTTCCAGTGCCCTGCGAAGTGTTCAACTCTTTCAAGGGGGGCTCACAACCAGGAAGTCCTGCCGCTCGTGCCGGACCGTTGCCCTGATACGTGCGATTTCAGGGAATCTCCGTCGCGTCCAGCCTCTTTATCCTCAAGAACTCGTCGTACGCGTCACCCTTTCTCACCCCGAATCTCTCGTGGGCCTCGTCAGCGAGACGCTTGCCGGACAGTCCCTCGGCCATGAGGGCTTTGACCGCGTCGGATATGTCAACGTCAGGCCGGGAGATGGCGTTGCTCTCCACAACGACGATGATTTCACCTTTGACTTCGGGTCGCGTTTCCAGCTCGGCCAGTATCGTTTCAGCCGTTCCTGAGAGGATCTCTTCGTGCATCTTGGTCAATTCCCTGAGCAGGACCATCCTTCTCGCGCCGAGAATCTCGGACGCGGTTCGCAGGGTCGCCTTCACCCTCAGTGGAGCTTCCAGGAAGAGCGCGGTGCGCTCCATGATGCGGAGTTTTTCAAAGAAGCTCCTTTTCTGCTCTCGTTTCCTCGGGACAAAGCCGAGGTATACGAAGGATGAGGCATCCATGCCCGAAACCGAGATCGCGGCGGTTATCGACGAGGGACCGGGAATGGGGATCACGCGATGGCCGGCTTCCTGGGCAGCCCGCACAAGGCGACTTCCCGGGTCCGAGACTGCGGGGGTGCCCGCATCAGAGACGAGCGCGACATCCTGCCCTTGTTCCAGGCGTTGCAGGATCGCTCTGGTTTTGCGGTTTTCACTGAAGCGGTGCAGGCTCATCAATCGAGTGGAGATGTCCCATTTTCGGAGCAGTATTCTGGTGTTTCTCGTGTCTTCACACGCGATAACATGCACGCGGCCCAGCACCTCTATGGCCCGCACGGTGATGTCCTGAAGGTTCCCGATGGGGGTGGACACGATATAGAGCGCGCCTTGGTTCACCCTTGCTCATCCTCCAGCGTCCGGTCCTGATAGATATCCGATTCCCGGTAGAGCTCGATGCCCGCCTTTATCAACACCTTCAATATCGCCGCGGTGGGTATTGCGACAAGCATGCCCACAAAGCCGAACAGCTGCGCTCCTACGATGAGTGCGACGATATAGATGACCGGGTGGAGTCCAACCGCCTGCCCCACGATCCTCGGGGTGAGGATGTATCCTTCCACGGTCTGAACCAGCGCGATCCAGCCGATTACGTACAGGACGTGAGTGATGTCTCCATACTTGGCCAGCGCCATCAACGATCCTACCACCAGTCCGAAGAGAGTGCCCACATAGGGGATGATGAACAGGAGGCCCGACACGATCCCGACGACGAGGGCCAGGTCAATCCCGATCACAGCGAAGCCGAGGCTGTACAGGACCGCTAAAATCAAGCAGATGATCACCTGACCCCGCACGAAGCCGGAAAGGGCGAGGTCCATTTCCCCGAGTCTTTTCAGGACACCCTCCCGCGCGTAGGGCGGGATCAGCTCCTTGACCTGAGCCTTGATGCGGTTGAACGAAACGAGCAAGTAGTAGACGAGTATGGGAATAAGGATAAGATAGAGCAACGAGGAGATCAGGGTCAGCGTGGATCTGAATACGGTCTTGGCCACGCCTGCAAGAGGATTTGCCAATGAACGTACACTCGGCACCCACTTCTGGGCCTCCTGCCAGATCATCGCAAATATTTGGTCCCAGGTGTCCGGCAGGGCGACGCCGTAATGTGCGAGAATCCGGATCAGGTAATCCTTCAGTGCCGAAAAATACTTGGGTGCAATGCTGACGAACGCGAGAATCTCTTCCACGATGCTCGGGACAACAAAGACGATAATCAGGAGCAGCAATGCGATCACTCCCCCGACGAGCGCAAGCGCGGCCAGGGGCCGGGGAATCTTCCACGCGACCATCCAGTCGGCCGCGGGGTTGAGCACGTACGCCAGAAAGAAGGACAGCATGAGCATGGTGGTGACCGACTCAAGAGCCCTCATCAGCCATATCACGATCAGAGCCAGTATTATGGCTGCCGCTGCCCTAATCATCGTCCTTTTGGTGGCGGGCGTCAGGATCTTTCACCTCTGTGTCCGGGTGCTCGATCGCCCCTGTTCTCCCCGACCGGATCTGGAGGCCGAGCCGCGACGGTTGGATCGGCTGAAGTCCGTTGTGGAGACAATGAGAATCGCTGTCATGAAGAGACATGTCCATACGAACAGGTCTCCCACACTCGTATACACGGAACCGGCCCTTGCGGACTGAGGAACCTGTACGACGAAGAATCCCTTTTCGTTCAACGGAATCCTTTTTACCAATCTTCCCGCGCGATCAAACGCGGCGCTCACGCCGGTATTGGCGCTTCGAATCAGCCAGACCCGATTCTCCACGCTTCTCAGTCGAGCCATGGCGAGGTGCTGATACGGGGCGGCTGTGTCCCCGAACCAACCGTCATTGGTGAGGTTCATCAGCAGTCGCGCCCCATCCCTCACTGCCGTCCGGGCGAGGCCCGGAAAGATTACTTCGTAGCAGATCAGGACCGCGAAGGGGGGGCAACCGTTCACCGACATGATCGTCATCTTCTCTCCGGGAGAGTAATCGGCCTCTCTTGCGGCAATTCCCGGGCCCAGCGGGAGGAGCCAGCTCAAGGGCATATATTCTCCGAATGGTACGAGGTGCATTTTGTCATATCGGTATCGAAATGACGACCCATCGATCAGAAACGCGCTGTTGTAATATCGATATGTACCGTTCACGACCTTCCCCGACGGCGCGCCGACCAGCATGGGGACCCCGCGCCGTTCCGAGATGCGCGCCGGCCGCTTCCATGCCGAGCGCTGCGGCCCTAGAAGAGTGGGCACACTCGTTTCCGGCCACACGAGGAG
>JARRRG010000531.1:0-4899 GCA_037380965.1 Deltaproteobacteria bacterium | reverse complement strand
CCTCTTTGATACGCTTCGAACAGGTTACTAAACGCTATATTACCGGAACATCGACTCAAATCGTCCCGGTCAACAGGGTCGATCTCGAGGTGCAATCGGGCGAGAGAATCATCCTCTTCGGAAAGAGCGGCTCCGGCAAGACCACCTTCCTCAACCTGGTCGGTGGAGTGGATCTTCCAACCGAGGGTCGGATCTTTTTCGATGGTCAGGATCTCTCCGCTCTGTCCGCGGAGGCACTGGCCCATTACCGGAGGCGGGAGGTGGGGTTCATATTTCAATCATTCAATCTCTTCTCCACGCTGACGGTTGGCGAGAATGTCATGCTGCCGCTGGATCTGCTCGGAATTTCGGATGAAAGCAGAGCGAGAACGGTTCTGGCGGCCGTGGGACTCGATGGAGAGTGGGACCGCTTCCCGGAAAAGCTTTCGGGAGGCGAACAGCAGAGGGTCGCCATCGCGCGGGCCCTGGTCAAGGAGCCCCGCGTGATACTCGCCGACGAGCCCACCGGGAATCTTGACCTCGAGACGGGCAATCAGATCCTCGAAATTATCAACGACGTCTCACGAAGCGCCAACGCGGCCCTCATCATGGCCACCCACAGCCCGGAAGCCCTCTGGCTTGCAGACCGAACGCTCCGGATTAAAGGCGGATCTCTCGTCGAGGAATCCATGCCCCGCCGCGAAAGCTTTCGACAGCAGGGAGGGTCCGAGCACGCGCTGTGAGTCGACGCGGGCTGGTTGAAGGGCCTCTCAGGCCCCACAGTTTGCCCCGAGACAGGGGCAATACTCGTTCCGCCCCGCACGCACTATCGGAAAAGTGCCGGTGTAACCGATGAGACTTCCTACCGTACTCAGGATCAACCTCCGCTACTACGGGCGTCACCGTCTACTCGCCCTCCTCTGCCTCCTTGGCATCTCCCTGGGAGTGGGCATCGTTGTGGCGGTTGAGTTGATTAATGATTCAGCTTTGTCGTCATTCGCGTCTTCCGTCGATTTCCTCTCAGGGAAAGCCACGCACTCGGTCATTTCCGGATACGGGCGGATTGATGAAGACCGATTCATGCAGATATGGACGAATCCTGATGTCGAAGCCGCCTCTCCCGTGGTTGAGGTGATGGCTCAGGCGAAGGAGACGGGAGACGAGCCCATACGATTTCTCGGTCTCGATCCCCTGCTCGATGCCCAATTCAGGAATCTGGCGCCAAGAGAGGCTAACCAGCAAGAATTCATACGTTTCCTGTCAAGCGACACGCCGGCCGTGTACCTCTCTGGCGACCTCATGGAGCGATACGGACTGAAAAAGGGCGACCTGCTCACTGTGCTCACGGCCGGTGTCGAGAAAAAGGTGCGAATCCTGGGCGCGCTGCCTGGCTCGAGCGAGCTCGGCCGCAGTGAGAACCTTGCGATACTCGACATAGCCGCGGCACAGGAGATTTTCGGCAGGAGCGGGTACCTTGATCGCATCGACATTATCGCGCCGGCAGGTGTGCAGAATCTGCGGGGATCATTGCCGGCAGGTCTCGAGCTCACGGACCGAACGAAGAGAAAATCGACTCTCCAGGCAATGCTCTATTCCCTGCAAATGAATCTTGCCGCGATGAGCTTACTCGCGCTGTTCGTGGGAACCTTCCTTATCTACAACTTCTCGATGTTCTCAGTGCTGTCCCGCCGTGAGGACACCTCGCTCCTTCTCACGCTCGGGTCCGACAGAAGGGATCTGCTCGGAGCATTTCTGACTGAAGCGCTTCTCCTGGGTGCAGGGGGAAGTGTTCTGGGAATCGGCTTTGGATTCCTGGTGGCCTGGTTCAGTATCGAGCGGGTCGCCTCCTCGATAAGCGAGCTCTACTTCTACCTGCCGGTTGACCGCGTGCATTTCACGCCCCCCAAAATATCGAAAATCGAGAGGCCCACGCGGCAACCAGTGAGCCGGCACAGCAGACCGCTCCTCCCATCAGCAGGACGCGTTTGAGCCCGTGGGCTCGATCTTCGATATTTTGGGGGTTTACCGCGGCCTTCGGCATGGCACTCGCGTTTGCATTGTTCACCCCGGGCTTTCTCTCTCCCTTTGCTCACTATTTGGGGCTGGCGTTAAAGAGGTTCTGTGGCTCGGTCGAAGGCTTCCTGGCTGCCCGAAGCATCAGGGCATCCCTCAGCCGCACGAGCATTGCCGTCGCCGCGCTCGCGGTCGCGCTTTCCATGACGATTGGCGTGGATACGATGATCTACAGTTTCCGGGAATCTGTTCGATCATGGCTTGAGGGGACGTTGCTCGGCGACCTCTATATCGCGCCGGCGACCACCAAGTGGGCCCATCCGCTGCCGGAGGCCCTGATCGACGAGATGATGCACGATCCCGAGTTAATAGCAGTGGAGCGTTATTCCACCTATGAAGTGCGGGTGAACGGGAGACCGGTGAGGCTGCGTGTCGTGGACGGCGCGGTGTTAAAGGATCATTCCCGGTTCCATTTTCTCAAGGGAAAGAGGGGAGCATGGGAGAGGCTCATGGCCGGCGGAGTGTTCATCTCGGAATCGCTCGGCTACCGGATGGGACTTGACATGGGAGAAACGGTGACGCTGAAGACTCCCGACGGTGAGCGGACCTTTCCCATTGTAGCCGTTACCAGAGACTATTCAGCGGACCAGGGCGCTATCCACATTGACCGGCTCGTGTATGAAATGATCTGGAAGGATCGGAGTGTACAGTCCATTGCCCTGTTTCTCAAACCCGGCGTGTCCGCGAACGCGATACGACGGTCTCTTGGGGCACAATTTCCGGGTCTGGACCGTACCATCGTCTCGAACGCGAAGATGAAAGAAAATATCTTTGCCATCTTTGACAAGACGTTCGCTCCCACCGCGACACTCAAGGGCGTGTCACTCCTCGTGGCCCTCCTGGGAGTGGCGACCGCCCTGATGGCCATACTGATGGAGCGGTCAAAGGACATGACCGTGCTGGGATACCTCGGCCTCACCCCACGGCAAATGGCAAAAACGAATGTCTATCAGGCTCTTACCATGGGGCTGGCTGCATTTCTCGTATCGGTGGTGTGCGGTACGATTCTCACGTACATTATCGTGTACGCGATCAACTACCGGTCCTTTGGCTGGTCGATTGATATCGGCTTCGATCCGTGGATATTCCTGAAGACATTGCTCCTCACGGGGATCGCGTGTCTCGCGTCTTCCGTATATCCCACCTATCAGCTCGTCAGGGCCCAATCGGGGGCCGCAGTGGAAGAAGAATAGAACCGTACGCGCCTCCGGTTCCCATCATGGTGGATGGCCTCACTCCTCGTTTTCGCGCGTGTCCAAAGGTCGTGCTGCCGTCGCCGACGCAGCGCCCCGGAGAGATCGGTTCATCCGCCGGAATCGGGCCTCAAGCCCACTATGGGCACTTGATCTCACGGAAAGAATGAATTACCCTAGTAACGACGTTTTTCTAGGAATCAGGAGGCTTCGTGCCAAACAAATCTGAAATTTTGAAGGCTCTCGAATGGGTTGACCGCTCTGCCAGGGAAGGCGACGTTTCCTTGCTCGAAAAGGCCAAGCGAGCACTCGACGAAGAGATCGCGTCCAAGAGGACCGCGGGTACGCACGAGCAGGCATACAAAACCGCGGTTGAAAGCTTTGTCCGAAAACACGGTCGGGAACCGATGGAAGACGCGGTTTTGGAAGAGTGAAAAGCCGGCCCCCAATAAAGTCAGCGGAGAAAACCCCGAGCGGCCCTGCAGACCTCGCAGCATACCGGCACGGTAAGCGCAAGGAACAGTATATTCAGCGGTCCATGGAGAAAACGAACGTCTTGAGAAACCTGCTTCACGAAGGTCTCATCGAGTTCAACAGAAGCTCCTCAACGGATCAACAGATCATCGCCTTCGCGCTGAACGATCTGCTGCGTAACATTTCCCGGGAAGAAGTCGACCACGTGAGGAACGTGCTGCGAAATGTGTCGGCAAGGCGGTTTCCGGATTGAAATCGGCAGCTTCGATCTTCTCACGTCCGGTGATGCGCGATAATCCCTTGTTCTCCGGACCTGTTCGAACCCGGGCGGTGAACGGACGCTCATGAACGGGGTCCGGTTCTCGTTCGGATTGTCTTTGCGTGTCCCATTCGGTCAAATGCCGGTGGGATCGAAACGCTCCACGGCAACGATGAGAGAGATGCTATGGGGAAAGGTTTTCGTCGAGCGAAAACGTTTCCCCCTTCCTTTTGGAGATGTGAATCCGCGGGACAAGGAGCCCCACGCGCTCGGTGTTCCCCGCGTACGGGTGTTATGGCTATGAGTCAACTGACAGAGAAAAAGCTGAAGCCGAATGCAGTGCTGGACAGCGGGCAAGTGCGGCAGTTCGTTCTTCCCGACGGAAAGACCCGCATCACCCAGATCACCACATTCTGTCCGGACGTTATCGGACCCGGCCCCACGAACCTCTATCTGATCGATGACGACGCGCTCATCCTCCTGGACACCGGTATTCCCACCCAACTGGCCAAAGACTTCTTCTATGTCTGGCGGAACCAGCCGATGCCTCCGGATGTCCAGAAGCTCCGGCCTGATCACAGCGAACAAGAATTTGTCGAAGGACTCGAGATCGCGGGATACTCGCCTCGAGATATCGATCTCCTCGTGATATCTCACGGGCACCTGGACCATTTTCTCATGGGCGACACGATCGTGAACATGGGAAACCCACGGGTGGCCGCCCATGTGGTGGACACTCCCGACATCTGCAATCCTTGGGGATTGATCCACATGTGGCTCTCGCGGCATCACATTCTCCCGGCAACCGGTATGCCCGGAACCGCCAATGTCCGAGACCGTGCCATGGAGTATCTCGGGAAAAAATCGGTGACGGAATCGCTTCACTTCTCTCTCCAGGTCGATGTGCCGATTATCCGGGAC
>JARRRG010000530.1:0-5636 GCA_037380965.1 Deltaproteobacteria bacterium | reverse complement strand
CTCGCCACCTCGCACAGACCTCCGAACGCGTAGATCGTCTCATACTCGGGCCCTTCGCATGTGAGCCCCTTGTGACGACCGCCCTTCACCGTGGACAGCCTCCCGCACGCGATGAAACACTTCAAACACGCGTGGGGCGTCACCTCGCACCGTTCGTGCAACGCGCCCGCGTTAATGGATTCCCGGTGATCGGCCGTGCCCCGGTGCCAGTACCGGGTGGGGAAGCCGCCGACATGATTCATGATATCCACGAGCATGGGGGTGCCAAAATTCTTATAGTTCTTGACGCCGGTGTCTTCCCGTGCCTGTTGCATCAGGGCTTTCGCGAAATTGCGGACCAGTTCGGGATCGGCCACCTCTTTTTGCCTCGAGCCCCGGAACGCGATCCCCTTGATCTTCTTCGAGCCCATCACAGCGCCAACACCGGTACGACCCGCGCTGCGCCAGCGGTCATTCTCGATAACCGCGAAGCTCACCAGGTTCTCACCCGCGGGCCCGATGCAGACGACACCGCAGTTGTTGGCTGCCGGCCTGTGTTCCGTAATCCATGCTTTGATCCGCTCCTCGGTTTCAAAGGTGTCCAGCCCCCAGAGGTCACCGGCGGGATGGAAGAACGCGTCTTCGTCACCAATCTCGATCCAGACGGGCTCGTCCGCCGCGCCCGTTATCTCGATGGCATCGTATCCGGTACGAGCCATATGCTCCGCGACCGTGCCGCCCGAGTACGATTCGGAATAGAATCCTGTTTGGGGCGACTTACTGAACACCCCGTGGCGGCATGAGCCGAAAATTCGCGTACCGGTGGCCGGGCCGACGGCAAAGATGAGGCGGTTGTCGGGATGCAAGGGCTCAACGCCGGGAGGATTGTTCTCGAGCAACAATGCGGTCGCGAGTCCTTTGCCGCCAAGCGTCCGGCGGAGCGTTTCATCGGAAATCCGCGTACGCCCAAAAGATCGCGTTGTCGCGTCCACCGTAAGGACCGTATTGTAAAAACCAAACATCAGGGAGAATCTCCTTCGCAGAGCAAAACAGTTTGAGAGAAACCGACAAGCTCGATCACCCGAGCCCGCAGGCATAATGACCATCCACATCCACCGGCCCGACCGATTTCATTCGAGGCTGACAGAATCTTGACGGCGCATCTCTTGACCGCGCCGGAGTGCCGAAGCCGATCTGCGAATCGTATCTTGAAATAGTGTCACATGAGGTGGTCTCAGATCAAGCAGCCAGGCGAGGCGGTGTTTCAAAGAATCCAGGAAAGCAGCAGATCAGAAGGCTTGCGAGCGCACACATCTTCAGGGTCTCCGGGCCATCGAACCGCTGCCCGCGATCGTGAGCGCGAGCATGAACTCGACAAGAGCATCGGTGAGTCGCGGATTTACTATGGGAAAATACCTCGCAATCTCTTTGCCTCGCCCACTCGGCCAATGCCGAGCATATACGCCGCGGTGCGCATGGTTACCTTGTGCTGCACCGCTCTGGCATGCACCTCGTGGAACGCTCTGCTCATCACTTGCTTGAGTCGATGATTCACGTCTTCTTCGGTCCAGAAGAGCCGCTGGACATTCTGTGCCCACTCAAAATAGGATACGGTCACGCCGCCTGCATTCGCAAGGATATCAGGGATCACGAAGATGTTCTTCTCGGTCAGGATGGCGTCCGCAAACGGGCTCGTCGGACCATTGGCTCCTTCGACGATGATCCGGGCCTTTATCTCATCGGCATTGCTTCGCGTCACCTGCCCCTCGAGCGCGGCCAATACGAGAATGTCGCAGGGGAGAGCGAGAAGCTCCTCATTCGAGATCTCTTCGCCTTCAGGATATCCCGACATCACGCCCCCGTTCTCACGGCAGTGCCGATCAACCTGCTCGGGATCGAGGCCGTTCCGGTTCAGCACACCCCCCTTGGAATTGGACACCGCGATCACGGTGACCCCTATCTCCCTGAGTAATGTCGCACAATGGTACCCGACATTGCCAAATCCCTGAATTGCCGCGGTTGAACGTGTCAGGTCAAGGTCAAGCACGTTGGCGGCCTCTTGCAGCGTAAAGACACATCCCCTCGATGTTGCTTCCAGCCGTCCCAGCGACCCGCCGATCTCGACGGGCTTACCCGTTACCACACTGTTGCACGTGTATCCCTTGAAAACACTGTACGTGTCCACGATCCATGACATCACCTGTGGATTCGTGTTCACATCAGGCGCGGGGATGTCCTGGTCAGGTCCGATAATCGGTGAAATCTCCCAGATGTACCGCCGGGTGATACGTTCGATTTCCTCCTGCGACATGTTCGAGGGATCGCATGTGACGCCTCCCTTGGCCCCGCCGAACGGAACATTGACCACCGCGCACTTCCACGTCATCCAGCCGGCCAGCGCACGCACCTCATCCAGATCGACCTTCGGATGATACCGGATTCCGCCCTTGGCCGGGCCTCTGAGTGTATTGTGCTGCACCCGGTATCCCGACAACAACTCCTTGTGGCCGTCATCGTACTTGAGCGGGAATTTGACTGAAAACTCTCTTCTCGGATGTTTGATCTTTTCCAGTATCCACGGTTCCAGATTCAAATGTTCGGCCGCGAGATCGAATTGGAGATTGTGCATCTCCAGGGGCTTCTTCTCATCGTATTCATGATCCTTTACCATGGAAAAGTCCTCCTATCATGTTGTCTCGGAACATCAGTGTAAGTCCTGACGTGAGGAGTCACTCCCCAAGCCGGAGTTGCGACGCTCAAGCGCCTTCACCGCCTGCCTGGCGATACGTCTCAGACACTTGCTGCACGACGTGCATCGTGCCGGCCGCTTGTCAGGTCCATGGAGAAGCCGCTTGGGCAGATCCGGCTCACTAATGAGCGGTCTGCACATTCCGATCAGGTCAACTCCCTGTTCCAACAGAGCTTCCATGACCTCCATTGAGCGGATTCCGCCGGTAATCGCCAGCGGGGCATGCTTGATCGCGGTCCTGAAGCGGGGAATGGCTTCCCTGAAATAGGCTTCCTTGCTTCCGGCTTCCTGCCTGAGTTTGGCCCGCAGTTTCATCTGATCCTTGATGCCCCCACTCAGCTCGATCAGGTCGACGCCGTTCTGAACGAGTTGTGAGGCAGCTTCTGCGTATTCCTCGACATTCGCTCCGCCCGGCACATAGTCCGACGTGTTCAACTTCCAGAGGATGGGGAACTCTTCGCCAACCCTCTCGCGTATGGCGTGACAGACCTCCAGGGATAAACGGAGCCGATTTTCGAGACTGCCGCCCCATTCGTCCGTACGATTATTGGTTGCGGGAGAGAGAAACTCGCTCAAAAGGTAACCGTGGGCACCGTGAACGGCAACCGCGTCGAAGCCCGCGTCTTTCACTCGTCCTGCAGCGTCGCGGAATGCCTCAATGGTCCCTCGAATGTCAGACCCGCTGACGTTTTCCAGAGAATATCCCTTGTCCAGAGCGCCGTAGGAGTAACCGTAGCCCGCGGTCCCCTGATGAGAGATCTGAACCGCTGATCGACAGCCCGGGCCGTGGCGGCGAATGACGCGGGCGAGCTTTGCGAAACCGGTGATACACGTATCGTCCCATATGCCAAGTTGATGCGCCCACGCTTTGCCGTTCTCTTGCACCGCGCTGCACCCTGTGACAATGAGGCCTGCGCCGCCCCTGGCCAAATCGTAATAGAGTCTCAAAAGATCGTCGGTCACGTGACCGTCAAGGTCGGCCATGTATTCCATGGTCGCGGATCTCATGATCCTGTTCTCGACGGTCATACCTCTTATCGTAACGGGAGTGCTCAGGATGCCCATAGATTCTCCAGACGATGATGATAAGAACGGGTGCAGAGTCAGGCGGTCAGGGGCCGGCGGGGCCGGATCAGCTTATCCGGTGTCGCGGCTCTCAGGCAGCCGGCCCGGCCGGTTCGGGGGAGAGCTCGCTCATGAAGTGCGTGCTCACATCGCCCTTCGCGTAGCGCGGATGCCCCAGGATCTGAACGTTAGCGGATATGGTCGTCTTCACTCCCTCGATCCTGAATCGGCCGAGCGCGTCCATGAGCCGGTCTGTTGCCTCCTGTCTCGTTTCGCCCCAGGAGATGACCTTGGCCAGAAGGGGATCGTAGAACGGCGGTACCGTGCCGTTCGGCTCTAATGCATGGTCTATCCTGAGATGCTCGCCTGTCGGGGGAAGGACGACCTCCGTGATGGTGCCGGGGGACGGAAAAAAGGTCTCAGGATCTTCCGCGTAGACGCGGGCCTCAATAGAATGGCCTTTTGTTTTAATATCTTCTTGCTCGAATCCCAGTTTCTCTCCCGCGGCAATTTCCAACTGGCACCGAACAATATCAATCCCGGTCAACATCTCCGTAACCGGGTGTTCCACCTGAAGCCGGGCATTCACCTCCATGAAATAGTAGTTGCCATCCTCCGAGCGCAGACCTTCGAACGTTCCGGATCCGTGATAGTTGAGCTTTGTTACCAGACGCCGCGAGTACTCGAAGAGCATCTCCCGCTCGGCAGGTGTCACCACCGTGGACGGTGACTCTTCGATGATTTTCTGGTGTCTCCGTTGTATTGAACACTCGCGTTCCCCGAGACATGCGATGTTTCCGAAGGTATCGGCCAGAAACTGGATCTCGATGTGGCGAGGTTTGGAAACCACCTCTTCGATGTAGCAGGCGGAATCTCCAAAGGCCATCTGCCCAATGCTGGAAGCCCGCTTAAACACTTCAGCCGCGTCTTCTTCGCTCTGCACGATCTCGATGCCTTTACCACCTCCACCCTTGTCCAGCTTGAGGAAGAGAGGATAACCGTGCTCCCGGCCGTACCGAATCACGTCGGCCGCGTCGTGAACCGGGTCGAGCGTTCCGGGGATGACCGGGACGTTCACGTCGTTTGCCACGTGGCGGCAGTAACACTTCGAGTGAATAACCCCGAGTGTTTCCGGTGCGGGCCCCACCCATACGAGCCCCGCCTGGACGACCGCTTCGGCAAAGGCGGCATTCTCGGAAAGGAAGCCGTACCCGGGATGGATCGAGTCAGCGCCGGTCTTCCGGGCCGCATCAATAATCGCGTCAATATTCAGGTAGCTCTGCAACGGATTGGCCGGACCAACCGTCACGGTTTCATCGGCAAGCTTGAGGTACGCGGCGCCCTGGTCCGCGTCGGAGCATATGGCGACCGTGGGAATGCCAAGCTCCCGGCAGGTGCGGATTATCCGGGCCACAATCTCTCCCCGGTTGGCGATCAGCAGCTTCTTGAGCATCGCTTATTCTCCGCTATCGACCTCGAGGACAACCATCGGCATGCCGACTTGAAGCTCATCCCATTCTTTGACAAGGATCTGTTTGACCACGCCCTCATCTTCGGCACGAACGGAGAATTCGGATTTCATGCAGTTGATTACCGCGACCTCCTGCCCTTTGGTAACCGGGTCACCCTCATTGACCACTACCCGCGCACAGAGACCGGGCATGATGGCGTTGACACTCTTCTCCATGATGATCTTCCCTTCCTTATTGATCTTGGCTGTCCCCATGGCTCGGGATCGCCTACGCGAGAGAATCCTCCGATAACAGGTTCTTCTGCTCGATACGCGCCTGGGTTGCCTCCTCCTGAGTGGCAACCTTGAACTTGATGAAATCCCGAGCGGGAG
>JARRRG010000529.1:0-3026 GCA_037380965.1 Deltaproteobacteria bacterium | reverse complement strand
CCACGGGAGAGGAGTGACGTCAATCCAGGTACGCAAAAATCCGCGCATGAGCTTGGTGCCGAGCACGTCGTCTCCAGTCCCCATGCATCTCTTGCCCACGTACACCACGACCTTTCCCGGAGAAGAAATGTCAGGCATAGGACACGCGAGCAGTTCCTCCTGGGCTTCCGCTACTTTTGGGGCGTCCGCAACTGCCACCTTGATTTCGAATTGTCCTGGTTCGCCATCCTGAATTTCGACCTCGCATCCCTGGTTACGTGCGAACCGCGCAACGTTTTCCCGCGCGGTAGGATTGTCAACTATCACGAGAAAATGATGTTCCAGGCCCTCATCGAGTACCTTTTTCGTCTCAAGGACCGGTTGCGGGCACGTGAGACCCCGTGCGTCGACCGTGTGGATTTGGCTCATGCTCTCTCCTCCCGACAATTATGGATAGTCTGAAGCCGACTCATTTTCACCGCGTTACGGGCCGGCCTGATTCACTCGAAGAATTTCATGGGCGGCCGTTGTCAAACGTGATAGGATTCGCTGCATTCATTCTATCACAAGGCATATAGATTCTCTCTATTATAATCATTTATTTCGCCTTTGGGCGTCTGTCCAGGTTTAAAGAACAGCCAGGAGATGATGTTGACTGCGATAGGTTTGATCGGTGCAGGAAATATGGGATCAGCCCTGATTCGGGGATTGATCCGGGCGGAAAAATCCAGGGGAGATCAGATCTCCGTCTTCGACATCGATGAGAAAAGGACTCAATACCTCGGAAAGGAATATGGAATAGTTGCGGCATCGAGTCCGAGTGACACCGTGCAGCCCGATACGCGCATGCTCATCCTGGCGGTCAAACCTCAGGTTATCGAACCCGTGCTCGATTCAATCTCCGACAGTATTCATGATCGCCCCCTTGTGATATCCGTGGCAGCGGGTATACCCACTGCGCTCCTTCTCTCACACCTCCCCGCGGGGGCGCGCGTTATCCGCGCCATGCCCAACGCGGCCGCACTTGTGGGGCAGAGCGCGACCGCGCTCTGCAAAGGTGGAGCTGCCGACGATGAAGACCTGCGGAGCGCGACGGACCTGTTTGACGCGGTGGGTCGGTCGGTTATCGTGGAGGAGCACATGATGAATGCAGTCACGGCTCTTTCCGGCAGCGGTCCGGGTTACCTTTTTGCGGTGATGGAAGGATTGACCGATGGGGGCGTCCGGATGGGTCTTGACCGGGCCACGTCCCGGCAGCTTACCGTGCAAACGGTGCTGGGCGCGGCAGCGTTGGCTGCTCACGAGAATGCGGCGTTCAGTGACCTCAAGGATCGCATCACCTCGCCCGGCGGGACCACCATTGCGGGATTGCAGGTTCTCGAGCGAGCCGGACTGAGAGGAATCCTCATGGAAGCAGTGGAAGCCGCGACCCGGCGGGGCGAAGAGTTACTCGCGCGCGGCTAGGCTGTCAGGCCGCGTGAGGGAGAGAGCGCACGCAAGCGTTTTTTTGCACGCGTGACGGGCCGCAGAATTCATCTCGCGGGTGCGGATCTCCGCGCAGAATTTCAAACCCCCAACCCGATGAGCGTGTGATGTCTACTATGGAGCGCAAATTCCAATGTCCGTCATGTGGAGCGGGAAACGTTGTCACCAATCCCGGCATCCTCATGAAGATCTGCGACTACTGCAAGACCGCGATCTATTGGGACAAAGAATCGGCCCTGCGGGTGGGTCGCAAGTCCATGGATCTGCCCGCGTCTTCCCGCTTCAAGGTGGGCACGACCGGCAAGCTGGGAGGAGAATCATTCCGGGTTCTGGGGCGTCTCAGCTACGCCTACGAAAAGGGAACATGGAACGAGTGGTTCATCGAAATGGACGACCGGTCAATACGGTGGCTCGCGGAAGACGAAGGGGAACTCTTCCTCGAGCAACCCTTGAAGTTGACCTCTCCTGTTCCGTCCCATCGAGAGCTCAAACCGGGCATGCAGGTCGCGCTGGCAGGCGAAGCGGGAGTGATCGAAGAAATCGGTGAAGCGCGCTGTCTCGGAGGAGAGGGCGAGATACCCTTTGAAGTGGAGATTGGCGAAACCTACCCCTACGCGGACGGGACAGCCGCGGACGGGAGCTTTGTCTTCGGCCTTGAATACGATACCGAATCGGGCGTTCCCACGGCTTTCAGGGGCAAAGCCCTTTCGGTGGCGGAGAGCGAAGCCGGGAAGCTCTCCGATCTGGATGCGGTGGAACGGACAGCGGAGGTAATCCGATGCGCTTCCTGTGGCAAGCCCTACGAGGGCCGCCGCGTGGAGACCACGGAGATGGTGGTCTGTGACTCGTGCGGAGCCGCGCTCCAACTGGATGAGGCCGAAACAAGGGTGGTGGGGAGAAATCCCGGCAGAAAACCCCATTTCACCTTTCAGGTGGGGATTCCGATTACGCTCGAGAAGACCACGTACGAGGTCATGGGTCGGCTCTACTACATGGAGGTGGAAGAAGGAGTTCACTACCCGTCATACGAGTACGCCCTCTACCATCCTGAAAAAGGCTACCTCTGGCTCTCCGAAGAGGACGGCCACTTCACCGTCAGCCAGCCGCTTCATCTTCGCGTGAACATTCAACATTTCTGGCCCAAGAGCAAGGTACGGGTCGGCCGCGAGACGTTTTCCGTTTTCGAAGACGGACTCGTCACCCTTCGATGGGTGGATGGCGCCCTGCCCTGGACCGCGGTTGTGGGAGAGCAGACGCGTTATGTACACATGGTCAAGCCCCCCGAATATGTGGACCGCGAAATCACGGGCACGGAGATGGAGCTGTTCCGGGGACGTTATGTAGACCGTAACGAGATGCTTTCCGCGATTCCGCCGGGCGTGAGACTCCCGTTCCCGCGGGGCGTTTATTCGTGCCAGCCCTACGTTGCCTCGGACTGGATCAAGGGGCTGGGCAAGATCGGCGTCGCGTTTCTGGTATTGAACCTGGTGCTGTTGTTGTACAGTTTTGTGAGCGAGCGCAGGCACGTGGTCCTCCGGGAGAAGATCTCCGCGTCCCAGTAC
>JARRRG010000528.1:0-6343 GCA_037380965.1 Deltaproteobacteria bacterium | reverse complement strand
CCGGAGTCGGCGAGCGAAAAGTACTGGGGGACTGACGCGACCATGAGCATGCCCAAGAGTCCACCAATCAGACCGCATTGGCGAGAAGGTATCCGGAAGCTTAACAAGAGGGTAACCGAGTAGCCCAGGAGACCAGGGAGCCGAACAAAGAGAAAATCATGCGACAAGTAAGGAACCAACTTGAGGAGTGCCGCCAAGATTGTGAAGAGGAAAGAGGACGATCCGAAGATGGGTTCAGCGTCCGTGGCGTTAAATCGATAGCCGTAGCCAGCGGTAATATTCTCGACGTATTTGAGAACAAACGCGGCATCGTCCCAGAGCAAATCCGATGGAAAATACAGGTATGAAAAGATTGGTAGGACCACCGCCGGAAGTAGGACCAAAATCAGGCGCAGGAGATTTCGGCCGGACAATGATGTTTTCGGATGGCCCTTTTCAAGCCGATGAGCAATGTCGGTCCTTCCGGAATCCATCTCTTTGCTCCCCTAGGATTCGCTCACGAGTTGCGGATCGAGGTGCGGGCCGTAGGAGTATTTCTTCTTATATTTGTTCGTGTCTGTTTGGGGAGAGACCGGACCGACCGGGGGGTTGTTGAGCCTCTTTTTGAACATATGCTCGTAGTTCTCTATGGGGCGTTTGCACGATGTGCCGAATTTTTTTCGAGCCATCTCTCACCTCACCTCCGCAGCGATTCTGCTCGTCACATAAGGTCCTCAAGTCATGCGCAAATTGGCTCGGGAGTTTATCGTTTGAGTAGCTGCTCCTACTGTGCCCCATGACACACCGTCGGCGAGTTAGATCAACTGGCTCAGGGGGAGGTTCGGGAAAAAAAGCGGGACCTCTGTAGGACAGAAATTTCTCACGTTCAAAAGGGCCTCCGTCCGCCAAGTCTATACTATGGAACCGTCTGGATTATCAAGCAGTTTTGGAGAGGGTAGGATCGTCCCCACTGAATTGGCCCCGTACCGGCTGACCGTGCTGTCAAGAGTCGAGTCCCGTCACTCGATGACGGGATGAATAATCGAACTGAAAGAAAGTAAGCAGCCCCTCGGCTGTCACCATTCACCATACCGGTGTGAACGAAATAAGCCGCTTTGTGTAACCCTTTCGGACGATCGTCCTGGTGCGGATGTATTATGCCCTGCCACGTCGAGGACATTTACCCCGAAGAATATGAACTACCGTGGGGTCCACCAACCCCATGCCTTCGAGTGATATCTTGCTGAGGTTGCGGATGGATTCCTCTGCCGAACGTCCTATGACTCCTTCATCCGAGGAGATCCCGTAACCGGCAAGTGCCATAAAAGCCGAACGCATGGCACTATCTGCTCCGGTTACGATTTTCATGGAGCAGCCCGGCTTGGCCCCATCACAGACAACCCCGGTCAGATCGCCGATGATATTGCCGACGGCATAGGTGATCGCTTTATTGTCCATCCCCGCGTTCTGATACACGACCGCGGTGGCCGACGCGATACTGGCAGCAAGGCTGCATCCGCAGAGGACCGACAATTCCCCCGTGAAGCATTTGATGTAGGAATTCACCGCATGGCTGATGGCAATGCTCTCCTGAATGCGAGCCATCTCAATTGAGCGATCCCGACCCACCAGATACGGCAGAAGAATGGTGAGAACGCCCTGATTCCCGGAGCCTCCGCTGGTCATCACCGGTTCCGGTAAGCCACCCATGAGCGCGTCAACTGCGGAGGCGACTCGTTGTTTCACACGATAGAACAAATCGTCGGCCATAAGGCCCTGTTTCATTATCTGCTGCAACTGATAGGCCTTTCTTTTCAGATCGGTTCCCTTTTCCGATATGGCCAGGTTCATCGCGATGCCGCGCTGAATATACGAACGTGATTCATCATCCAGCCGGATAACCTCGCGCAGCACTTCCTCAAGTTTCATGGCCCTGAGTCTGTCCCGATAGCCGCTTGCTTCGCTCCCGGCATCGGGATGGACTTCCATGACAGACTTTCCGTCTTTTTCCAGGCGGGTGATGTTGGTATGCCCGTCAGATACGATGCAATGAACAACGGAATTCTTGCCATAGGCGTGGACTTCCACATGAAAGTTTTTTTCATCTACTTTGCACCGATACGTGAGATGTCCGTTATCGACGAACTGCTTCGCTTTTCCAAGGGTCTCCGGGGTGACTTCTTTCAATATCTCCAACTTAGGGTCTGACCGGGCGATCATCGCGCCTATTGCCGCCGCGATGACGTTCCCTTTCTGCCCCTGACTGTTCGGAACGGTCACTGCCGCTCCATTCTTGAAGGTACCCGGGTCAACCGTGAGCACGATCTTTTCGACCGGCGCATTCAGTTGCTCCGCAGCAACCGCACACGCATATGCACACGAAATCGGTTCGGTGCATCCAACAGCCGGGAATACCTCATTGGCAAAAATTTCCTTGATGAGATTCTTAGAACCTGTCTGAACTGTTGGACCCTGTACCGAAAGCTCCGTCTCAGCCCCTTGCGCATAGCGTGTCAGATAAGCCGATGCAGCCAAGCTTCCGCCCAGCATGGCTGATGACTTCAGGAATGTGCGGCGGTTCATTTCTTGATGGCTTGAGCCATGATCCTCTTGATTCCTCGGTTCCTTAATCATGTTTGGCTCCTTCTTCGTCTCCCCGTTCACCAATGCTGTTTGGGAACCCGACTGGGAACGAGACGAAAGAACTGGAATTGTGCGGCGGTTCTGGCATCTTGACCTTTTTGGCCCCCCGTTCGGGGCAAGTCTCCCCAGTTGGAGCAAAAGGTGTGCCATCGATTCGCGTGGGCTGGTCATGTTATGGATATATATGAACTATCAATCCATTGGCAATGTGAGCTTGAATTCACGTTCAGGCGATCTCGTCGTTCAGTCCGGAGTTTGAGCTCAATTTCTCGCATAGCCGCTGCGGGATCGGAACGAATCGGCTGAACCTAGCGGTACTTGAGCCCGATTCGAGCCGTGGTGCCAGCAGAACACATCTTTTCATTAATCAAAGGAATAGGAGACGGTTCTCTCTCAATCAGGGTGGCAAAGGATGGGATACTTCGCTTCCTCAATCCGAGAAATCGACCATCAGTTCCAGACAACGCGGCCCCACCTTGTGGACTGCTGCACTAGTCAGTCCGTCAAGCCCTTCTTCTGCATTTCAACGGATTCCTTGAACAGAGCCATCCCGGTTCTCATTCTGCGAAGACCCATCTTCTCATAGAAGGCTTCCTTTCCGATGGCCGCGTAAAGGATTACGTTGCAATCTCGAACCCGGTTCAAGATGTGTTTCATAATTGCGGTTCCGATGCCTTGCCTCTGGTATTCGGGCTCGACAGCCATATCATATATTGCCGCCTGGTAAGCATCATCGGAGATTGCTCGACCAAACGCCACCAGTCGATCGCCATCATAAACGAACACCGACGTGTGGCTGTTCTCGAACGCTTTGCGGTGAATTTCAGGCTCGTAGTAGGCCATCCCGACTCGTTTCAATGTTTGGGAGACAGTGCGCCAGTTGACGCCGGAGCAGTCGAACGTTATCCGAAGATTCATGATGAAGACTCCTATTGCCGGATGCGAGGTTGCCAGCTCGTGGAATACTGAGATGAAGAGATTTACGTGCCGTCAACCGCACACAGAGGCCACTCGGAGTTGACTTTCAGAGGCATCGCCAAATCATTGGCTCCGCTTATGACGGAATGCATAAGCTCTCGAACCTTGGATTGTTGTTCGGCAGGAGCTTCTACCCATATCGAATCGTGGACCATCATGACCATCCTCGCTCCTTTGTCCCGGCGTCTGAACATACGATCAAGCCCTACAGCCGCAGTCTCCGGGATGTCCGCTTCCATCATCTGCGGCAGGGTGACGCTGCATTGCCTTTCGACCGCGTTGTTCGCTCTTGTTGGCAACCTTCTCATTCTACCGGCAGGACTCGTGACGAATCTGTCTCTGCGGTACCGCTTCCTCAGGTTCGGCCGTTCCTGGACAAAGAAATCGGCGACGCCGGGGGACCGATGAGAGAAGCCGTCAGCGTACGCCAGTGCCGTTGCGGCAATGAGGTGTCTTGGACTCCCTTGTTTTTGAGGTAACTGAGCTTCACCTTGAACGATTTCACCACCTTGGCCTTTGCAAGGGAAATCCTCTCACACGGAGCTGCCGGCTAATCTCGATTAACGTAGAGGTCTTTCTTGTTTTCCGGGTCTCTCAAGCGGTATCTCCGTCAGCCGGTATCGCGCAGGAGTGTATCACGGGAAGAGAGAGAAGCGTACGTTGACCTTGCTCACTCACTTCAAAGGAAGCCCCATCGACGGCAGACACGTTACCTCATGATTGAGCGTTGTGGCATCTTGTTGGAGATGGGGACTCGCTGCAAGTCGAGAAGGTTAACCAGGCACTACCAGGCAGCGAACTTTTATGCTGTCACAAGAGCCCGGTTACGCCGAACTGAGAGCGGAACGTACATTTCGGGGCACACTAACTTATTCGAACTTATTTCCCCCCAAGAAGCGGCAAGACCACGAGACCCCCAAAATCAACCCCATCGCGCCCGCCGTGATCACGCCCGCGGTACCCTCGTACCCATGCCCCAGGGAAAAAACGAAGGCGGAAATGACCACGCTCCACAATGAGCTTCTGAAAATGGCCTCGAATCGCAACATCAAATAGCCACGAAAGATGGTTTCTTCAGCAAAAGCCACGATGGTCACCAAAACTACGGCTACCGACATGTCCAAGATGGTTTTACTCGGCTCGAGCGCCGGCAGCGGTGTGGACCGCACGGAGAAGCCAATTGCTTCCGCACCTTTTTCAAGGGCTGAAGTCCCTAACATCATCGGCAACCAGAGCACAAGGCCCACGAGGACTTCCTTCTCGAACCCCTGCAGCGTCCAGCCTATGCGGAGGACAGATTCTTTGTTACGCCACAGAAAGAAGAGAATCAGACTTACTAAGGAGAGATCGCGCAGAATGGTCATCACTGCCGCAAGCATAAAACCGACATTGCCCTGGCTGATCACGAAAAAGGATAAGGCCAGAGACGGCGCAATCAAAAAGAGAAACACGGCAACTTCCGACAGCTGCTCCCGACTGTTGAATTGGGCTCCACATGTGCCACCGGCACACGTATCCGCAAAATCCGTTGACATCTCGTCCCCCCTTTATGTGATGCAGAGTCACGCTCGTGTATTACCATTGGGAATTTCCAGACCTGGACAGCGTCATCCGTCGGAATTATGCGGCGATCTTGCCATTCTGCCCGTTTTGGCGCCCGCTGGGGGTGGAGGAATTGCCCCGCCGACCCCGAAACGGTGTGCATGGTGTGTCCCACGCGACCTGAAAGAGGCAAAACCGTCGCCGTGTTGATGAAAAGGCGCTTTTGGGCCTTTTTCTGAGCGTATCTCACGCTCCGTTACTCCGTCAACCGATTTTTCCCGCGTGCTCGTGAGCCGAACACGGCGCGGTAGTATCCGGCCAAGGGGAAGGCTGAAGCCATCACTACCCGGAAGCTTTCGGGTGAACACGCGCGTTCCGGATTGCCGTTGACTCAGGCAACGAGGGTGTGGTACGTTCAAATGCAGCAAAATGAGCCGCTGAGCTGGCACAGCGACAGGAGTACGCGTACAGGTACCGTCTTTGGAAGTGCGGTGGCGCTGTTTGGACCGTCAGTCTCTGGTCTGAAACCACCCACATGGAGGAGGTCGCGGTATAATTGTTGTTGGAGACTTGAGTGGACACGCGGGCATCAGATGATGAAAGCTAAGTGGCTGTGTCTGTTGTTGCTCATAATCGGCGTGCTTGTGGTCTATGTGCCAAACTTGAGTGAGTCCTTTGCCGGACTGGACCTGGACGCTTATCACAAAGTCATCTACGGAACGAACTTTTCCTCACTGGCCAAACAACTTCTCATCGATGTGAAAGGCAAGATTGTCCCGGGCTATTACGGACCTTTGCCTTCCATCAGCCTTCTTGCGGACAAATTCCTTATTGGAGCTCAGGTCCCCCATGTTCAGTTCACACTCGCCGTCAATGTGTTGATTCATTGTCTGAACGGTATTCTCGTGTTTCTCCTGATCCGAGCGATAGGCGCGGGTCTTGCACTGGCCTACGTCACTTCGTTCCTCTTTCTGATGCATCCGATACAAGTTCCGTCCGTATTGTGGGTGGCTCAACGCAAGTCACTCCTTATGGCCCTCTTTTACCTCAGTGCGTTCCTGACCTACTTGAAATTCCGACGGGACGGATCTGCGGTCATGTACGCTTTTAGTCTCGTTCTCTTTGCTGCGGGCCTGTTGTGCAAACCCACCATGGTCGTGTTGCCGGCGGCCCTGTTAGCCACCATAATTCTCATTCCTGG
>JARRRG010000527.1:0-3698 GCA_037380965.1 Deltaproteobacteria bacterium | reverse complement strand
TAACATCACCTGCGCACCGTGGTCTTGCTCGTCTCGTACAGGGGAAGGAGTCCCGCATCGTCGGGACGGCAGTGCATGTACGACGGAACAGCTTGATACCGTCGCAGTCGAGCTCCGTTACGGCCCGGTCGGTCCGGGCCGCGGGAGCGTCATTTCAGGAGCGAGTCCAGAGCATCGCAAATCCGATTCTGCTGGTCGGTTGTCATGTGAGAATACAGGGGAAGCGCGAGGGATGTGAGGCTGGCAGACCACGTATTCTTCAGGTCGCCCACCACGCGGTGGGGCTTGTCCCGAAAGGCCCGCTGGGTATGGACCGGCGGATAAAAATACCGTTTGGTCTGAATATCTTCTTTCTTGAGCGCATTGAACACATGGTCCCGGTCCATTTTGGCATCGCGGCCGATGATGAGCGTGAAATAATTTCCGCTTGTGGTGCGATCTTCCGGGAATTCCTGGACGCCGCATCCTGGAAGGGCCTTCGCCCGTTCCCGGTACGCGTGGATGAGCTCCTTCCGAGCACGTACAAGCGCGTCGGCTTTTCGCAGGCTCAACAACCCAACCCCCGCATGGAATTCGCTCATACGGGCAGAAAGGCCGTTGAGCACCATCTCTTCTCCATCCGGACCCTTGCCGTAATCCCTCATGGACCTCAGCCGTTGCGCAAACTCAGGGAGAATACTTCACACGCGCCGAGTCCGCCGGCCGGACTGCCCTTGTACGTAGATCCCAGCGCCTGGGCGGAATCACATACAAGTGGGATGCCATACTCTCGGGATAGGGAGCTCAGCTCATCACAATCGGGCGGCAAACCAAAGACGGTCACCGGACAAATCGCGGCGACCTTGGGATTGATCGCTTTCCTCACTTCTTCGGGGTCTATCACCATAGTCCCGGGAAGACAGTCCACATACACCGGCGTCAATCGGTTCCAGAGCACCGCCTGCGCCGTGGCGGCAAAGGTGAACGAGGGGAGGACGACCTCACTGCCCTCGGGAAATTCGGATGCCGCAAAGGCCAAGATGAGCCCGGACGTACAGCTCGACATTGCTACGGCATGCTCGACCCGGCAGAAACGGGTGACCTCCTCCTCGAAGGCCGAGACGACCCGCCCCAACGTCACCGATCCTGATTCATAGGACTCCCGCACGAGTTCGATGAGGTCCTCGATCTCGGGTAATGTGGGGCGGATGATGGGAATCGAATGCGGATATGAATGGTCCGTGCGTGAAGTGGTCACTGTATCCTCACAGTCGGCAGTGAAGGCAAACTCGTGTCCCGGAGCAGCGCGTCCCTCTTCGACCAGGCGAAGCAATGGCACGTACAGTGACGTGCCCTGCCTTCGCACGATCCGTGGCTGTTGAGCCGACTCCTCGCCGCCACGATAACAAAGACCGTTAGGGCAGTCAACTGATATGTTAGCTAATTGGTATATACTGTGAAAACTGTTGATATAGTGAGAGACAACGCATGAGAAGGGGAGCGCAACGAGTCAGGGGGGCACCGCAGCGCGATGCCGCTTACTATCGGCGGGCATCGGCCCCTTCAGGGCGCCGGTATGTCGGAACCATGGCCTCACATCTCTCGCGGTTAAAGGAAAGCGGGAACGAGAACTGTCCGTCTCATTCCCGTCTTTCCTTTGAACCTCGGGCTCGAACTAACTAGAGGTCCTTCTTGCAAAAGTACCAATCAACATAATCATAGCCTTGATTCACACGTTCTTCCGCGTCCGCCGCGGAGCGAGGCGGAGGAACCATAACCTTTTCGCCCGGCTGCCAGCCTTCCGGAGTAGCCACCGCGTGCTCATCAGTAGTTTGAAGGGCTTTCACCAGGCGGAGAAACTCGGGTATGGAGCGGCCATTGGTCATCGGATAGTAGACCATCGCGCGGAGCATACCCTTGTCGTCAATGATGAATGCCGCGCGGACCGTCGCAGTATCGCTTGCTCCCGGTTGAATCATACCGTAGTCTTTGGCGACTTTCATGGATATGTCCGCAATAATGGGAAAGGGGATGTCTATGCCAAACTTCTCCTTGATGTTCCGTACCCAGGCTAAATGAGAAAAGTTGCTGTCGATTGATAAACCCAGAAGCTCACAATTGAGGGCCTGGAAATCGTCGTAGTGTTTGGCGAACCCAATGAATTCGGTTGTGCAAACCGGTGTGAAGTCCGCGGGATGAGAAAACAACAGCAGCCATTTGCCGCGATAATCAGTGAGCTTTCGCTCTCCGTGAGTAGTTTCAGCCTGGAAGTCAGGCGCGGGCTCGTTCAAGCGAGGCATGTTCGTGGTTGATCCGGATTCATCGAGAGTACCCATAGTACACCTCCTCCTTCTGCAATTGAGCGCTACACATTTTTCGTTAATGAACAGGTTGCACCATGCCCGGCAGTCGGCTCTTTCCCTGCTGCCCTCCCTTACCGGCAGGCAGGCTCTTTGCCGGGATAACCAACGATCAAGTGAAGATAAAGGCCGGGGATAGAACCCCACCCCGATCTCGGTACTAAGGAGGCTATGGTCGGCGTCACGCCTTGACAATTCACGGCTCGACTCCTCAAGAATCAAGCATTGGGCATACTATGAGACCACCTGGAGACGTGACTTACTCACTTCGTTCCATGACTTTCAAATCGTCTTGACCCTCCAAATAAGCGAGGGAAAAACGTTTGATATACCCCCTCCTTTTTAATCCGCACGGTACACAGCCGCCTCAGGACGGTCAAGGCCGGTTGAGGCGACATCCAGTGGTCAGTGGAGTTGCGCCATCCACACACGAACCCTTTCTTGCACGTCGGGAGCCACCCCGACTGCCAGCGCTGTTTGAAACGCCTCGCGTGCCTTCGCGGATTTCCCGGCCAGCAGGTAGGCGACACCAAGGTTGACAAGCGCGTCACCGTTCCGAGGCTGGAGCTCCAGCGCCTTCTGGAAGGATTCAACCGCGCGATCATACTGCTCCAGACCGACGAAGGCAATCCCTTCGCCAAGACGCGCAGCCACTGAAGCGGGGGCCAGCTTAACGGCCTGCTCAAAATCGCGTAATGCTCTGTCATGATCGAGCCCGAGGTTATAGAGATCGCCCCGGAGAATGAGCGCCGTGAGATCCTGCGGTTGGCCTGACACGTATCGGTTCACATCGGCCATCGCTTTGTCATAGCGGTGCAAGTGATAGTAAGCCTGGGCGCGTAACTTGTAGGCTTCTGCCGGCCCTTTCTTTTGGATTGCAGTGGAGAGAACCCTTAGTGCGTGCAGATAGCGGCCCTGCTGAAGCGCGCTTCTTCCTATTTCCGTGTACGTTTTACCGTAATCGGTTACACGGGCAAGTTTGAGAAACTGATTGGCTTCCGCAGAGAATCGGCCGGCGGTCACAAGCACCATGACTACGGCCGCGGTCAGCGTCATGATGATCCGAATGTGAGCCGCATTCCCGGATATTATCATGGTCAGTCCTTGCAAAGGAAACTCACGGGTCCCAGCCGGTGTCACGTCAAGGAGAGCGGGAACAACCCCGGGGGACTTTACGACAAAGATATCTTGAAAAACGCCTTGATGTCCAGCCGGAAGAGCATTGATGAACGGAGGACCTCATACGAAGTGTACGATGGTCTCGGACAGGGTAATCCTCCCCGGGATCGCAAGTGTGACGGTATGACTGCCGGCCGCGGTGTGTAGTGGGATTCAAATGTGTCGCGTGAATTGACTATC
>JARRRG010000526.1:0-3035 GCA_037380965.1 Deltaproteobacteria bacterium | reverse complement strand
CGAGGCACAGCTCCTTGCATCGCGCGTGCTCACCCCCGAAGAGCTCATAGCACTTCGTGGATTTCGCTTCCTCTAGGGACCAGCCGGTCAATTCCACGGATGCAGGGTTCATATAGAGGATGTTCATGTCGAGGTCGCGGATATAGACCACTTCCCTCATGCTGTCCAGGGCAGTTTGATGAATTCGGCTCAGATCCATAACGATTCCCTTCAACCTAAAAGGATCGCCTGCATCGGCGATGATTCACCAGCTTTGATCTTCACTGGAAGTCATATCAGGGTGTAGCGTCCGGGACGAACGTTCGACAGGTCAATGCCATCCAAGACCATTGAGTTATTCCCCGGAAGCTTCCGATGCATTGGGAACGCCTTGTCGCCCTACTGCTCGACGGTGATGTACTCGATGCCTGCCCGCTCGGCCTCTCTCTCAACACAGAGACCGGCCGCCTCGAGACTCAGATAGATGAATTCCTCGGAGAATACTCCGGAGCGGGAACGGCCCTGCCGAGAATTCTCCGTCTTGAACAAGAGGGCATAGCCACGCCCAATCCGGAGATTTTCCCATTCATGGGGCCGCACCGCGGATGGGTCCTCTGATCCGCGAGGCCGGCGTGTGCTTCCTTCATGGCCCAGGGGGGCAAAACCTCTGTCACCTCGCCGGAAAATCTTGTTTTGTCCTATACTTGAGCGTACGTCATCGCACGTCCCTCGGTCAAGCACAATCTTGCACACAGCCCCGTCCCCGTATAGGGCGCTTCATTGGAGTTTTGCAACCCCTTCGAGACATTTATTCATATCAACTCTCACGAACGATCCGGCAGATAACTTCTACTGACGAGCGCCGCGGCCACTTCGAGCAAACGTTCAGCCGGTGACTTGAACGAGGAGGCCAGGCACCAAAAGAGGGGCTCCCGGAAACCTCCGGTGCGGTTACGAGCAGAGTCACAGGGAATCGGCTCCTCCGATGATGTACCGCAAGGTGGAAGCTGCGGTCCAAGCCGCACGTGCCCGTTTCAGCATGTCCTCTTGGATCAGGGACAGAGTAGGGGATTGCTGGTTTGTGCAAGGGGTAGAAAGGATCACATTCCGAGACCGAAGTCCCGGAGCTGATCGGCAAACCAGTGGGGCAATGCTCCGAGCGGAATGATTCAATCAGGAAGGTGGTCTGGGAATTGCCCACCGCGAGCCCTATGTATGGCCCGCGTTACGCGAAGTGCTGGTACTCGGGGTAATACATATTCGCCTTGATCTCGGCAGCCACATCGGCTGGGGCGGGCTCGCGGGCGAGACCACGCTTGTACGCCACTTCAGCCACCTCAGCGGCAATCGACGCGGAAATCGTCCTGATCTTGGGAAGCGGCGGATAGACGCGTCCTTGAGCGAGATCCGCGTAGGATACGTGCTGTGCCAGCGTGCGGGCAGCAACCAGGAACATCTCATCGGTCACATGTTTTGCGCTGCACGCGATCACGCCAAGTCCCACGCCGGGAAAAATGTAGACATTGTTCCCCTGCGCTGGCACGAAAGTCTTCTCGTGGACCGTAACAGGAGCAAAGGGACTGCCGCTGGCGAAAATCGCCCGTCCCTCAGTCCAGGTGTACGCTTCCTCCGCAGTGCATTCGGTATTGGAGGTCGGATTAGAAAGGGAGAAGACAATGGGCCGTTCATTGAGCTTCGCCATGGCTTCCAACACCGGTCGCGTGAACATGCCGCGCTTTCCTGATACTCCAATGATTGCCGTGGGCTTCAGGGCTTCCACACAAGCCAGAAACTCGGAGAGGAACTCATAATCATGCGCATAGGGCAGTTTCCGCTCGACCAGATCCGTACGGTTCTTCACCACGAGGCCCTGGGAATCCACGAACCAGCACCGCTCCCGCGCCTCCCTCTCGGTCAAGCCCTCATCCACCATAGCCGACACCATCAAATCGCCGGTACCGATTCCCGCTTCACCAGCCCCGAGAAACAGAAACTTCTGATCCCTGAGCTCCCCTCTCGTGATGCGCATGGCCGAATAGATCCCGGCCAGAGTTACCGCGGCCGTCCCCTGGATGTCGTCATCGAAGCAACAGATCTGGTTTTGATATTTCTGCAAGAGACGAAACGCGTTACGGTTGGCAAAATCCTCAAACTGAATGAGAGCCCGAGGGAATACCTCCTGCACTGCCGTGATGAACTCGTCGATCAATTCATCGTACGCGTCGCCTCGCAACCGGCGTTGCTTGAGGCCTATATAGAGCGGATTTTTGAGCAGGGCCTCGTTTTCCGTGCCCACGTCAATCATGATGGGCAAGCCGTGAAAAGGATGAATTCCGCCGCACGCGACGTACAGGTCAAGCTTTCCGGACGGAATCCCCATGCCATCGGCTCCGATGTCGCCAAGGCCGAGGATGCGCTCCCCATCGCTCACCACGATAATGCGGATATCCTGAATACGTGCGTTCCGCAGGATTTCGGCAATGTTCCCCCGGTCGTTTCCCGTAACGAAGATCCCGTGGGGTCGGCGGAAGATGTAGCTGTACTCCAGGCAGGCCTGACCGACCGTCGGGGTATACACGATAGGAATCAATTCTTCCAGGTTTTCCAGGAGCACCCGGTAGAACAAGGTCATGTTGCGATCCTGAAGACCGGCGAGGAAAACGTACCTCTCGAGATTGGTAGCTTTGCTCCTGACGTTTCCAAGGACTCGAACAAGTTGTTCCTCAATTGAATGGACGCGGGGCGGCAAGAGGCCGCGAATCCCCAGTGCCTCCCGCTCATCCTCGGAGAAAGCCGAGCCCTTGTTGAACGCGGGATCCCGGAGCACCGCGACGCCAAGAGGGAGACGTATCTTGACATCTTTCTCGCCTCTTCTCCCTCGGAGACGTGAGTCCGTGCCCCGCTTCTCAGCCGGTTCACCGGCAGCAGGACCAGACCCTCCTGAAATCCCCCGGTCTTCGGACGGAGGCACGCACTGATCGGTTCTCTCTTGTGTATCGCTTGGTAGATCGGCCATGATCCTCTCCCCGTGCACCTGTGAGACTCGTGCCGCCGGA
>JARRRG010000525.1:0-7436 GCA_037380965.1 Deltaproteobacteria bacterium | reverse complement strand
CGAGCCCCGCACGTGTGGCACGTCAGGCACAACCAGATACTCTTCGACGACACGATCCGGTCCACCTCGCCCAATACCGCCAACCGTACCATCTGATGCGGCAACAGATCCATGTCCGGTGCCACCGGACACCCAACCGTACACTTCCCACACTGGTAACACTGATGAATCACCGACCACAGCTCCCCTTGAGGAGCCACTACCTTGCCTGTCAGTACCGTAGCAGTAGTATGCTGCATTCCTTTCTCCCGTTTCGGAGAGTTGAACGAACCTGTAACCCTCTCTGTTCACAGGCTCGCTTATCGACCAGTGGCCCGGGACACCGTGATTTCCAAGGACAGCCGGGAAATCGACGTTCCCTGATCAATGAGCCGCGTGCCGGACGCTATGATGCGGCCTCGAGGAGCGCGTCGATCTCCTCGAAAACCTGATCGTCCTTGAAATGTTGCAGCTCGATGGCCTTGGCCGGGCAAACCGACGCACAGATCCCGCAGCCCTGGCAGAGAGCGGGCACGATTTCTGCCTTATGGTCTTCGTTGATGAAGGGTGCTCCATAAGGGCACAGCCGGACACACGTGAGGCAGGCCGCGCATTTGGACGGCTCGACCTTGGATATGACCCCCGGAAACGTCATTTCTTTCTGGCTCAGTATGATGGAGGCCCGCTGAGCCGCGGCCGCGGCCTGAGCCAGAGACTCGTCGATCGGTTTCGGGTAGTGGGCCAATCCTGCAAGAAAAACTCCCTCGGTGGTGAAATCCACGGGCCGGAGTTTCATGTGAGCTTCCACGAAGTACCCGTACGAATTTGTGGTCACCTTGAAGAGCTGGCCGATTTCCTTGTTGGACTCCTCCGGATCAATCGCGGCCGCGAGAGTGAGCACATCCGCCGGGATGGTGATATCTTCCTCGAGGACGGGATCTCGCACGATCACATTTACCCGATCTCCCGCCGCTTCGACTCTCGGCTTCGCCTCCGGGTCGTACCGTACGAATATGGTTCCGCTGCGACGTGATTGCTCGTAATGCTTCTCAAGCAGACCATAGGTTCGGAGGTCACGGTAGATGATGTAGATCTTCACTTCAGGATTGATCTCGCGGAGCCGGTCCGCCAAGCGGACTGACGCGGAGCAGCAAATCTTCGAGCAGTACGGCCGCTCCTCGCACCGGGAGCCGACGCACTGGATGAAAACAGCGTTCTCTATCTCTTTCAGCTTGGGATCTCCGGCCATGATTCGCTCTTCGAGGGAATGCTGCGTTTCCACGGCGGAGTGTTCCCCGTAGAGGTACTCGGTGGGCTTTGACTCCACCGCGCCCGTCGCGATGATTGCCGCGCCGAACTCAACCTCGTGAGGCGCTTGCCCGAAGCTCGTTATGGTGCCTTTGAAATGCCCCACATGACCGCTCAGGTCGGAAAAGGTCGCGGTCTTGAAGACCTCAATCTTCGGATGTGATTCCACCTTGTTGACAAAGTCCTGCACGAAAGGCTGTATCGGCTCACCACGAATCGTCTTCTCGAGCGACAGAGCATTGCCGCCAAGTTGTTCGTTTTTTTCGACGAGATAGACATCAAAGCCCTGATCGCCGAGATTGAGGGCCGCGGCCATTCCCGAAACCCCTCCGCCGAGCACCAGAGCGTTGGGAACCACTTCCATCTTGCTCTTCTGGAGCGGCGCGAGGAGCCTTGCGCGTGCAACAGCCATCCTCGCGAGGTCCATGGCCTTGCGCGTCGCTCCCTCCTTGTCCTGCGCGTGGACCCACGAGCACTGGTCCCGGATATTGGTCATGGTGAAGAGGTAGGGATTCAGACCGGCCTTCTCCATGGTCAATTGGAACATCGGCTCGTGTGTTCGGGGACTGCACGCGGAAACCACCACTCTGTTGAGATTGTGTTCCTTGATGATTTCGAGGAACTGCTCCTGGGTATCCTGGGAGCAGGTGAAGAGCTTCTCGTCGGCAAAGACGACGTTGGGCAGTTTCTTTACGTGTTCCACTACCCTCGGAACATCCACTACATTGGCGATGTTGATCCCGCAACGATCGGAACATCCACTACATTGGCGATGTTGATGCCGCAACGACAGACGAAGACGCCTATACGCGGCTCCTCTCCTGATACGTCCCGCTGAGGCGGAAACTCGAGCTGGGTAGTAAGTGTGTTCCGAGCCGAAGCCAGGAGCTGCGAGGAAGCGCCCGCAGCAGCGGAGGCTTCCATTACCGTCTGGGGAATGTCCTTGGGGCCCGGGATCATGCCCGCTACAAAAACACCGGGAACACTGGTTTGAACCGGTTCAAAAGAAGAGGTCGCGCAGAAGTGGGATTCATTGAGATCGACCCCCAGAGTCTCCGCCAGATTCCTGGATTCTTCGGAGGTGGTCAACCCTACGGCGAGTATCACCATGTCGAACGTCTCGGTGTTGAACTGCTGATTCTCGTCCAAATAGATGATGCTCAGATCCTTGGTCTTGGGATCTTCCACCACACGACTTACCATGGATCGAATGAACCGGACGCCGCCTTCGTTCTTGGCACGCTCATAATATGCGTCAAAGTCTTTTCCGTACGCCCGGATGTCCATGTAGAAGATGGTGGGCTCCACGTTCGGATCATGCTCTTTGGCGATGATCGCCTCCTTGATCGAGGCCATGCAACAAATGGAACTGCAATGGGGCATGTTCCGCTGGGGATCCCGAGATCCCACGCATTGTATCCACGCTAAATTCCGGGGATGTTCCCCGTCCGAAGGCCGATTCACTTCTCCTGCGCTCGGACCTGACGCGCTGAGCATGCGCTCGAATTCCATGTTCGTGATCACGTTGGCAGCCGTGCCGTAGGAGAACTCCCCGCGAATCTTCGACGGATCGATCATGTCGTACCCGGTTGAAAGAATGACGCTTCCGACCTCTACGTCGAGGAATTCATCCTCGAGGGTGTGATCGATCGCCTCCGCGGGACAGGCCTTGACGCATTCCATGCATTCGGAGCAGACTCCGCAATTCAGACAGCGATTTGCCTCTCTGAGAGCCTCCTCCTCCGAGAACGCCAGCTCCACTACATCAAATCCGGAGCGTTCACTCTTCTGGAGAACCGGGTTAACCGCCCGCGCCTCGGACGGCATTTCTGGAATAGGGGGATACTCCCGATCGCTGGGATATTTCGCACCGCGGGCCTCGGCCATATCCTCGCCGTTCAGATATCGAGATATGGAAATAGAGGCTTCACGGCCGGCAGCCACTGCTTCAACCACGGTGGCAGGGCCGGTGCCGGCATCACCACCGGCAAATACTCCTTCAATGGATGTTGCGTACGTGACCGGGTCAACCTGTATAGTGTTCCAGGGGCTCATCTCGAGATCCCGGACACCGTCCCAGAAGTCCGGGTCGATGATTTGACCGATTGCGGGCACAATCGCATCGGCTTCGACCACAAATTCCGACCCTGCGACCGGTACCGGACGCCTGCGGCCCGTGTCATCGGCAGGTCCCAGTTCCATCCTGATGCATTTTAGGCCCTGAACCTTCCCGTTTGCATCGGTCTGGACCTCGGCGGGAGCGGCCAGAAACTCGATCTTCACGCCCTCCTCGATCGCGGCAGCCACCTCTTCCTCGTACGCGGGCATTTCATCCCGGGACCGGCGGTACAGGATGGTCACGTTGTCAGCTCCCAGCCGCAGAAGCGTACGGGACGCGTCCACCGCGACATTGCCGCCGCCTATCACGACCGCTTTTTTGAAGGTATCGAGCTCTTTGCCGAGGGCTGCCTGCCGAAGCAGGTCGACTCCCTGGATCACGCCATCCGAATCCTCATTCGGTATGTTGAGTCTCGCCCCCTTTTGGCATCCCACCGCGAGGTACGTGGCTTTGAACCCGCGATCCTTGAGCTCCTGGAGTGTGATCCCGGTCCCAAGGGCCGTATCGGTTTTCGCTTCAACGCCAAGGCTGAGGATATGGTTTATCTCTTTCTCGAGGACATCACGGGGCAATCGATATTCGGGGATTCCGACACGCAGCCAACCTCCCAAAACCGGTGCGGCCTCAAAATTTCCGGAACGGTGAGGGTGGAATAATCGATCTGATCCGCTGCGAACCGCTTCAGTTTGCAGATGGAAACCGCTTCCTCCTTCTCGGCTCTGCGACAGACCTTCTCGCACGGATGCGGGCACACGCGTCCGAGAACCGCCGGCAAAGGAAGGTTCCGGTAAATAAGCTCGATCGCTTCCTTGTACTTGCCTTTGCTGATCAGAGCCACATAACCCTGGACGTTTATGTGGGCCGGACACGCTATGACGCACGGCGCACGATCGGCCTTTTCAATCACGAAGGACTGAGGGATGGTCTGAGGAAACAGTCGGTACGTTGCAGCCCGATTGCTCAAACCCTGATCGAACTGGTTCGGCACGGCAACGGGACAGATCGTCGCACAATCGCCGCACGCTTTGCATCGATCTTTTCTGATATTCCTCGATTTTTGCCGTATTCTTACCCGATAGTGGCCTGGTTCGCCCTCCACATTGTCCACTTCACTGTACGAGAGAAGCTCAATGTTCGGGTTCTGTCCAACTGTTACCAGCTTGGGGGAAAAGATGCAGGTCGAGCAATCGTTGGTGGGGAACGTCTTGTCGAGCTGTGCCATGCGCCCGCCGATTCCCGTTTGACTCTCAACCAAATACACCTTGTAGCCCGATTCAGCGAGATCCAGCGAGGCCTGCACTCCGGCTATTCCGCCGCCCACAACGAGAGCCGCGCCTACCACGTCCTTGGGTTGGGCCATATTCTCTTCACCTTCTGATAATGATTTGTCTTCGCGATGAGAAACACTGCGATGGATAGCTCAATGTATCAATTACCCCAGTGCCTGTCAACATTCCCTACCCGGTCGTAGGAATTTGGAATGAAAGAATATCCCAGCTCCCAGTCGTCATTTCCCCGGTCTCGGGCTGCCCGAACCGAAAGGACGCCGAGCCCGGCTCCCATCACCTGCTTCCCGGGCACCCATGCACATCTCGACTATGATCGCACGTCCGACTCAAGGCTTTCTCTGATACGCTGTCGAGTCTTCTGCAAGAAAGCCCAGTCAACTTGAGGCTGGGCCGCAGGCAACAGGGTGCAGTTTTGGTAGAGGGGCTCACGGTCGATCGGGTACGGACTCGCTCGCATCGCGTCGCGCCACATTGCGGTCCCCGGTATGGGTGAGTACTCGGCGAGTTTTGGTATCGCGCCCGCTTCGAGAACGAGCTCCACATCTCGTTCAATTTGTGCTCTCGATTGTGCCGGCACGCCTACGAGGAGGTACACGCCGATCTGTTCCCTCGCAAAACCTGCTTCGTGCAAATTCCTCACTGCCGCGAAAAAGTTCCGCAGCTCGACCTTACCGCCGGTGGAAACATGGAATTCGTCGGACGCGCTTTCCAGTCCTATTCTGATAGTCTCAAATCCGGCCATCTTCATGGCTTTGGCAACCAGAGGGTCGATCGCGGCCGCATGGAGACCGTTGGGAGTATGCCATCGGAGTCCCGGCATTTTGTCGGCAACGGCTTGCAGCAGAGGAATCGCGTATTTTCGCGAGTCAATGAGAAACGCGTCGTCATAGAGCGCGATGTCGTATACGCCGTGTCTGAGCCGCGCGTGCTCGATTTCCTCGAGAATGTCCGGGATCTTCCGCCTCAAAAAACGGCCCACAAGCTGATGGGAAGCGCAGTATGAACAGCGGTACGGACAGCCGCGAGAAGTGAGCAGCGGAAGGAACCGTACACGCCGCATCAAGTCCAGTGCCGGGCGAAACTCCAGGTCATTGGAAGTGCGCTCATCCCGCGGGGACACACCCGTCATCTTGAAAAGGGCCGGGAAGAGCCATGACTCACCTGGGCCGGTAACAAGCTCGTCCGGCCCCACGTGCTGCCGGGCATGATCCGGTAATAAGGAAGCGTAGATGCCTCCCAGGATTATCGGGACTCCCGGAAAGGACTCCCTGATCAGCCCGACGGTTTCCTGCACGCCGGGATACCAGTATGTCATGAGGCTCGTCACGAGAACGGCCGCGGGAACCGGCATGGATTGCAGGTCACTCAGTACGATTTCAGGGTCTAAGCCGTATCGTGCGTATGCCCGTTCCACATGCTTCAATGGAGCGGGCCTCGGGATCGGAGACCTCAGGAAACGTCCATGAGCATGATCCTTCAGCCTTGCCGGAGCCGCGGCCGGATGATCGTGGTCGAGACAGTCAAGGAGCCGGGGCTCCCATCCTTGTTGCCGCAATCTGGTACCCAGAACGAGCAGGCCCATGGGCCGTGCCCAGAGATCGTACGCGGCGAAATCGTGAATCCACGGATTAACCAGGAGTATATTGGATCTCTTCATCCTTCGCGTGTCAGCGCTCCTTCAAGGGCTCATCTCCGGCCTTTGCGGCATTTGCGTCCAGCCTCGGCTTTTGATACTCTTTATTAAAGGATAAGCGAAAGGCGCGCACCACGTTTCACCATTCGCCTAGCCGTTAAACCGGACGGCATCGTCGGCCTCGGCACGGGGGAATCGGTTCTCCCTTGCCATGATAACGAATTTGCGTCTCTGGAGGCTACCCCCGTGTTTGGTATCAAGGAACTCATGGAGCATGCACAGGGCCTGCAATCAAAGATCGCGGCCTTGCAGGATGAACTCGCGGATAAAACCGTTACCGGCAGCTCGGGAGGAGGTATGGTAGTGGTGGAGGCCAATGGGGCCCAGGAGATAACATCCATCAAGATCGAGCAGGAGCTGATTTCCTCGGATGATACCGAAATGATGGAAGATCTTCTTGTTGCTGATAGGACCACTCGAGGCATTGATCAAGGCCCTCAAAGGACTGCCCGGGGTCGGAGAAAAGACCGCGACACGGTACGCGTTCTATATCCTGAACGCGAAGAATAAAGAAATCCAAGATCTTATAAGCGCCATCAAAAATGTGAGAGCAAAGCTGCGACTCTGTTCCACCTGTTTTAACCTTACTGACGTGGACCCGTGCGGGATCTGCACCGACGCGCGGAGAGATGCTTCACGCATCTGCGTCGTGGAAACCCCCCTCGACCTCCTCGCCGTTGAGAAAGGCGGCAATTTCAAAGGATTGTATCACGTGCTCCATGGGCTACTCTCTCCGCTTGACGCGATCGGTCCGGAAGACATACGCCTCAGAGAATTGGTGAACCGCGTCCAAGAAGGCGAAGTCACCGAGGTCATTCTCGCGCTTAATCCCACGGTTGAAGGGGAAGCTACCGCCACCTTTATCCGCGATCAGTTAAAAGATTCCCGCGCCACCGTGTCGCGCATCGCGTACGGCATCCCGGTCGGAAGCTCCCTCGAATACGCGGACCCGCTCACCCTCACCCGCGCGCTGGATAATCGAACCAAGCTGTAAATGAGAAGAAACGTCCGGCGGAAGGACATTGTTGCTGGCTTTGCATGGAGGAAC
>JARRRG010000524.1:0-4341 GCA_037380965.1 Deltaproteobacteria bacterium | reverse complement strand
GTTGCGGCGATCCTGTCCCTTCTGGTACGCCACTGGCCCGATTTTGGCATTATCGTAGCCCTTTTGCTCTTCAATGGAGTTATCGGTTTCTGGCAGGAGTTCAAAGCCGCGAGTGCACTTGAAGCCCTGAAAGCCCATCTCGCGCATGTCGCCCGGGTCCGGCGGAAAGGAAAATGGGGGGAAATCCCTACCGAGGAGCTCGTGCCGGGTGATGTCATTCGCATTCGGTTGGGTGACATTGTGCCTGCGGACATCAAACTGGTCGAAGGCGACTATGTCAGCATAGACCAGGCTGCTCTCACGGGTGAATCGCTGCCGGTGAACAAGAAGGCCGGAGAGATCGCGTACTCGGGCTCGGTGGTCAAGCAGGGAGAAATGGTCGGGCTCGTGACGGCCACCGGGTCTCACACGTTCTTCGGGCGGACCGCGGAACTGGTCCAGACAGCCGGCGCGGTGTCCCACTTCCAGAAAGCCGTGCTGCACATCGGCGACTATCTGATCTACCTGAGTCTCGGTCTCGTCTCCGTTCTGGTCCTGGTGCAACTGCATCGAGGGGCCAACTGGCTCGAGCTCGTTCAGTTCGCTCTTATTCTCACGGTTGCCGCGATTCCCGTGGCCATGCCCGCGGTGCTGTCGGTAACCATGGCTGTCGGAGCACTGGCCCTCTCCAGGATGAAAGCGATAGTCTCGAAGCTCTTGGGGAGTTGGTAACCTTCCAGGCAAAAGATCGCGATGAATTGATCCTTACCGCGGCTCTTGCCTCGAAGAGTGAGGACAGGGACGCGATCGACCTGGCTGTGATCGGAGGCCTGGCGGACGAAACAGTGCTGGGGAATTACAAACAGCTCCATTTTGTGCCGTTCGATCCGGCGATCAAGCGTACTGAAGCAGACATAGAAGACGCTCAAGGGACACACTTCAAGGTAACCAAAGGAGCGCCTCAGGTCATTATCGGTCTCGCCCAGATGGACCCTGAAGAGAAGGCCAAGGCGGACGAGCAGGTCAACACATTCGCCACCAAGGGTTATCGCACCCTCGGAGTGGCCCGGCAAGACAATGGCGATGGATGGAAGTTTTTGGGAATATTGCCCCTGTACGATCCCCCGAGGGAAGATTCCAAAGAGACGATCGCGAGCGCGGTTACTCACGGCGTGACGGTAAAGATGATCACCGGCGATGACGTGGCTATCGCGCGGGAGATCGCGCGTCAACTTGGCATGGGTACGAAGATTCAGCCCGCGGATGAGCTTTTCAAGGAGGGGGTAGACCCAACGAACCTGAGCCCTGACGAGGCGTTGCACGTCGAGCAGGCCGACGGTTTTGCCCGGGTCTTACCGGAGCACAAGTATGGCATCGTGAAGGCGCTCCAGAGACGCGATCATATCGTGGGTATGACGGGTGACGGCGTCAACGATGCCCCCGGGATAAAGCAGGCGGATGTGGGCATCGCGGTGAGCGGCGCGACCGACGCGGCACGAGCCGCGGCCGCGCTGATACTCACCGCTCCGGGTTTATCCACCATAGGCAATGCAGTGGAAGAGGCCCGCAAGATTTTCGAGCGCATGAACAGTTACGCGATCTATCGGATTGTCGAGACGATCCGGATCATGTTTTTCGTTGTCCTGGCAATGATCGTGTACAATTTCTACCCGATCACGGCCATCATGATCATTCTGCTCGCCTTTCTGAACGACGTCCCTATCATGACCATTGCGTACGACAATACCTTACTCAATCCCCGCCCCGTGCGGTGGGACATGGGCCGGGTGCTCACCGTAGCGACGGTCCTGGGTTTGATCGGTGTCGTGGAAACATTTGGTATCCTGATGATAGCGGAGCGGTGGCTCAAGCTGGACGTCCCTCAAATACAGACGTTTATTTTCCTCAAATTGGCCGTTGCCGGACACCTCACACTGTTTGTGACGAGAACGAGACGTATGTTCCTCACCCGGCCCTATCCGGCTCCGATTCTTCTCTGGTCGGCCGTAGGTACCAAAGCGCTTGCGACGGTATTTGTGGTGTACCCGCTGGGGCTTATCGCTGCGATCAGTTGGAGCGATGTCGGCCTTATCTGGGCGTATTGCATTGCATGGATCTTCGTCGAAGACTGGGCAAAACTCATGGTGTATCGACATCTCGACATGCAAGGCAAACGCCACAAGAGTTTCCTCGGAGTCATGAAGCAGCGGATTACGCATTATTCTCACCAGCTATAGCCCCGCGCTTCTCGTCCGGGTCTGGTTTGTTGTCCGGCCGTCTTCACGGATTCGACTGAGAGAAGGCCGTGTGCTCCCGGGAAGGCTCTAGCGGCTCGCGACACACGGCAACCAACCGGAAATCAAGGGGGCTCCACTGCCGCTTCCCCGTGAACCGGCGCAGGCAATGCCGGGCTTCCCCGGCCTTGCCTGCGCGGCGGTCAGACTCACAAATCTCAGTTATCCCGAAGTTTACAATTTACAAATATGCTCTCCTCCATTACATGACCTCCCAGGAGAACGGCGTGGATTCACCGTCCACCCAAAGGAGGGAGCTATGGGATTGATAGAGGAATTCAGGGAGTTCGCGGTCAAGGGTAACGCCATGGACATGGCCGTGGGCATAATTATCGGCGCTGCCTTTGGAAAAATCGTCCACTCGCTGGTCAACGACGTGATCATGCCCCCGATCGGCTTGCTTATCGGCGGCGTTGACTTCTCGGGATTGTTTTTGACTCTGGGCGAGGGTACCTATGCGACGCTTGCTCAAGCCCGAAAGGCAGGGGCTGCCACTCTCAACTACGGCAGCTTCCTTCAAACGGTGGTGGATTTCCTCATCATAGCCTTTGTGATCTTCGTCATGGTAAAGGTCATGAACACCTTGCGGAGAAAGCAGGAGGAAAAGCCCCAGGAGCCTCCCAAGCCGAGTGAAGAAGTTGTTCTGCTGCGCGAGATTCGGGATGCCCTGAGCCGGTAGTCCTGACGGAAGAAGCCACACGGCCGTGAAGAGGTGGATCCCGGTGTGTAAGTCCGGGCCCGGGATGCCGTTCCCGATCGCGAGAATCGACGGGAGCCGACCCGTTTCCGTTCTGAAGCGCAGTTAACGCGAGACCACGCCCTTCTCCGGCAATTGCGGCCCGGTCCCGAATGGCTTCACCAGCATTCATCGTGCCCGTTGTTTCCACGGGATGGCAGGCGACAACCCACAGAGGTGGAGTGTTATGAACGAGCATTATACTGAACAGCGAATCCAGACCGTGTGCTTGATCGTTTTGTCCACCATTGCAGTGGTCGTGTGCCTCCATTGGCTCAAGCCGGTGATCGTGCCCTTTGTCTGGGCCATATTCTTCTCGATCATTCTCGGTCCCCTCGTCACTCTCTTGAAGACGCGCCTCCACCTGCCGAGATCGCTTGCGCTCGTTGTAACGCTTCTCCTTGTCTTTGCAGGGATCGTGATTCTTGGTGCTCTGATCGCGTCATCCATAAGGGAGTTCGCGTCGACCGCCAACCAGTATACGGAAACGATAGAGCACTTCCTCAAGAAAATGGGGGACAGGTTTGCTGAGAGTCAGATGGTAGAACATGGGGAGGTTGTTGATGCTTCTGGGCTTAATGATTCGGTCGCACAGGACCTCGAGAAGGAGTCATGGGCGAGATCGAGACCGGGGTCAAACGCTACATTTCCACCAAGGTACTCGTATCCGGAACAACCGGGGTACTGGTCTTTGTCATACTGGCGCTGCTGGGAGTGCCTTACGCCATTTCTTTCGGAGCTTTCGCATTTCTCCTCAATTTCATCCCGACCATTGGATCGGTGATTTCCACGGTACTGCCATTGCCGATTCTGCTTTTGACTCCCGACATCACCTGGACCACCGCGATTCTCGCCATAGCCGTACCGGGAGCCATTCAGCTTGTCATGGGCAATGCCGTCGAGCCCAAAATGATGGGCAAGTCGCTCGGCTTGCACCCCATCACCGTACTGCTCGCGCTGATTTTCTGGGGCATGATCTGGGGATTTGACGGAATGATACTGGCGGTGCCGATCACTGCGGTGGTAAAAATCATTCTCGAGAAAATCGAAATCACCTCATCGGTTGCCCGTCTCATGGCCGGAGAGTTGTCTTCAACAAAGGACCGGCCGGCACCTGCATCGAACCCTGCCGCGGGAGCACAAGACTGACCGCGGTCAACGGCTTTTCGAAAGCCTCGGTGCCCGGCAATCATTGCCTCCCGTAATCGCATCGAGACATGCAAAGCATGTCGCTTCGCCCTCGATGATACGAGCGTCGCAAGAAAAAGCGAGATGCGGCGAGAGCGGCATCAGCACTCAATTCATCAGCTCGTTCCGGTACGGCACGGCCTC
>JARRRG010000523.1:0-4365 GCA_037380965.1 Deltaproteobacteria bacterium | reverse complement strand
GTACCAGCGTGAATGCATCCAGCTCATGATACGGGAAGTGCAGCGACTGGAGAGGATTCTCAGCACTCTCATCGACTACAACAAACCGGAGCCGGTAAAACCGGAGAGTCTGGATCCCAACAGGTTGATCGAGCAAGTCCTGCACCTCAATGAGGAACAATTCGATGAAAAGGAATTGACTCTCGAGGTCGATCTCGGTGACGAGATGGGCGAGGTGTTCCTGGACCCCGCGCGTTTTCAGCATGTGATCCGGAATCTCGTGGCCAACGCTATCGAGGCGTCGCCGCGGGGCGGCGTGATCCGTGTGGAGACTGGGGTCTTCGTACCGAGCACCAAGGCCCAGGAGACCGGGAGCCTCGAATCCGATACGTACTTCGAGATGAAGATCCGCAACCGGGGCCCCGTCATCCCGCCCGACGAAATTGAGAAGATCTTCGATCCTTTTTTCAGTACCAAGGACCACGGGTCAGGACTCGGTTTGACGCTTTCCAAAAAAATCGTCGAGGAGCATCACGGGTCTGTTGGAGTGAAATCCGATAGTGCCGGGACCGTTTTCAGTGTGTGGATTCCGTTAGCCCACGGCCGGCACGACGACGCGGCCGGACCGCAAGCGAAGATGACGGTTGGCAGCGGTTGAGACCGGCAAGAAAGGCCGCCCGAAGACTCATAACCGAAGCGAATTGACGATAAGCGGAACCCTGTCCGACCATTCTCCTCCGCGCGGTCTCGATCTCTCGCTCTTCGGCCGTCATCACGGTCGGCCTCGATTCCGAGCTCTTCCTGTGCAGAAGAAACCGAGTACGTACCTGGAAGGGAGGCAATGAGATGTTAGTCCGAGATTGGATGAGCAAACACGTGATTACTATTGCAGCCAATGATAATATGCAACGCGCGATCGATCTGATGATGGACCACCATATCAGCATGTTGCCGGTGACCGTGCAGGGCAAGTTGATCGGAATCGTGACGGATCGCGATCTGAGACGGGCCGCGCCTTCAGACGTGGCTGTTTTGGAAGTCAAGCAGATCCTGTATCACCTCGGGAGAGTCGAAATTCAGGCCATCATGAGCGTTGACCTCATTACGGTCCCTCAGAACTTCACCGTGGACGAAACGGCGCAGGTCCTCTTGAAGCATAAGATATCGGGTTGCCCTGTTGTGGACGACACGGGAGCGCTCGTCGGCGTCATAACGAGGAACGATCTGTTCAAGGCAATGATTTCATTGAGCGGCGCGCCCCAGCTCGGAATTCAGTTCGGCTTTTTGCTCGAGGATCGCCCGGGGTCTCTCCAGGAGCTTGTGGACGTGATCCGAGACCACAATGCTCGTCTCGTGAGCATCATGAGCACATACGATCATGCTCCTCCCGGGTTTCGATACACGTACCTCAGGGTTTTCAGCGTGGACCGTCAGAGACTGGTCCAGCTCAAAGAAAAACTCAGAGAAAAGGCGGAGATCCTGTACATCGTGGACCACCGGGAGAAGACGAGGGAGGTATACGCGGCTCCCATCAATTCGGGGCGCCCTCTTCCGGAGGCGAAAGAGCTTTGACACCAACGGCCGTAACGTGCCCCCATAGAATTCCTCCACGCGACGCGCCGGGCGCGGTTTAACCTGTCCATGCTGAAATCACCGCAAATCCAAGACGCGGGCGCGAATGCGTACAGCCGGTTGCCGGAAGATGTGCGGAGCATCTTCCGGGAGAGAGGTGTTGTGCGCGAATACCGTCCGGGATCCGTGCTGATGCCTCCGGGCGACAAAGGCGACCGCATCAGATTGATCGCATCGGGCCGGGCAAGCGTGTGCCTCAGCGAAAACGGGCGCCGGGAGTTCTCGGTCGACACTCTCGGCCCCGGTGACGTGTTTGGTGAGATCAGTTTCCTCACCGGCCGGCCTTCGCCCGCAAATTGGGAGATCATTGCAGACGAGTACTGCCAGGTGCTCGAAATCGACGGGGAGGAATTTGCCCGGATCCTCGAACAGCGCCCGGAATTATCACGCAGGCTTCTTCAGAATCTGGCATGGAAAGTAATTCAGCTTGACCGCGGCATTTTTGAGAGCAAGCTCAAGAGGCACGCGCTGCACTCCCTGATCAGTCGGGAACAGTACGTTTTTCCCGATTATGTCGTCGGGAGCTACGTGCAGCGACACCTTGCCGCACGTCTCGAGGAACTGGCCGGTTCGGGCGGCCCGATCCTCATAGCCGGCGAGCCCGGTGTGGGCAAGGAAGTCCTCGCGCATGCCATGTTCAGCATGAGCCGGCAGTATAATGAGGTTTTCCTCCTGTTGGATCTGTTGCGGCCGCCCGGCGAGGCCCCTCTTGCAGGTGACGGGGAGGAACGGGCGGGCAAAGCTGAAGACGCTGCCGCGGAGCAAGCGCGAGTGTTTTTCGGCTACCGGGAAACCCGACCGGACGGGAGCGTGAGAGAGGTTCCCGGTCACGTCCAGTTGACGGAAGACGGAACATTGCTGGTTCGAGGCGTGGAGCAGCTCGATCCGGCCGTGCAACGAGCGCTCCTCGATGCGGCCACCCGGTACACATTCCGACGGCCCGTCGAGGAGAAGGTTTATCGTGTGAAATTCCGGCTTATTGCCACAACCGAGATCGATCTCGCTGAGATCACCCGTGAGCGACATCCGCTGATCCACGGGCTCACATCTCGATCGGTCACGGTGCCGCCGCTCAGGAAACGGCGAAGAGAAATTCCCGAACTGGTCAAACGCTACGTGGCTCGGCACAGCCAGGAGCTTCGCCGAGAGGTCCCGCAGGTCCCCAAACAGACGCTCAAGGCGCTGCTCAACTACTCCTGGCCGGGTAACGATCTGGAGCTTTCCACTACGCTCAGACGGGCAATGCTGGTCTCCCGCGCTGGTGATCGGTGCATTCTTCTGGGCTCGCTTCTGGTGCACCTTATGCCCAATGGGGACTCTCGGCAAACTGGCAAAGAAAGTGGTTTCCTTGCAGCGACCGTTCCCCGCGCTCCTCAAGAATCACAGCGATCTCGTCGTCGCATTCGCGGTCATCTTTATCATTTGGCTGGAAACCGCGACCCACATGAGGCAGTCGCCACTGAACGTCGGTCTGCTCCTGCTGACCATCACTCTCTGCTCGGTGGCCTTTTCCGTCATTTTTGAACGCCAGTCATGGTGCCGATACCTCTGTCCTCTGGGAGGCATGACCGGACTTCTGGCCAAAGCCTCGATCGTGGAACTGCGCGCGGATCAACATGTCTGCGCGTCCCAGTGCACTTCTCACGAGTGCTATTTCGGGAATGGGAAACGGCAGGGTTGCCCCTTTGGACAGGTAACACCAACGCTCGAGAGCAACTTGCACTGCACGGTCTGCGGGACCTGCATCAAGAATTGTCCTCACGGCGCGGTCAACCTGAACCTCCGAATCCCGGGGCAGGAGCTGCTTGAGGTGCAGCGTGTCAACACCGGCACCGCATTCCTGGTACTGGGCATGATAGGCGGTCTACTCGGCGAATTGATCAGCAGGACGCCAATGTACGGCCATTTCAGCGCGGTGCTGCCCCTGCCCGAGATCGGTCGCTTTACCGCGATGTTCCTCGCGGTCCTGCTCGGGGTCAACCTCCTGGCGGCACTGGCCGCGGCCTGTTCCCAGAGGGTTTCCGGCGACACATTCCAGGAGAATTACTCCCGCTACGGTCTGGCGCTCCTCCCGCTCACCCTGACCGCGTTTATATCGTTTCACCTGTACTATCTCATCAACCTCGGAGTCCAATTGCCGATTCTGGTGAGCCAGAATTTCGATCTGGCCATATTTCGCCAACTCATTGTTTCCGTGCCTCCCCAGGCAACTCTCTTCTGGCAGCGGCTCTTGATAGTGGTCGGCCTGGTCTGGAGCCTGCTGATCATGTATCGGCACGGCAAGACGAGCCGCGAGAAACTCTTTCCCGCGCTGATGGCCGTCCTGCCGCACGCGCTGCTCGCGATCGCCCTGGCCGGAATCCTCCTCGTACTGATCGAGACCGCCATGCACCCGTAGCGCGTCCCTGGCATCGTAGCGCGACACGACGGCTTCGTCTGCGGACCCCGGGCGACCTCGAAACGGGCCGCATTCCGCGAATCCGCGGCAGGGGCCTTCATAGATGGTTCCGGCCGTGCCCAGGCAATCGGATGTAGTGACATGGGGCGATCTTCACGACCACGGTCGTCCGACCCGGCAATCGTGTGACAGTACCGTGATCGATGCATGTTGCGTTGAACCGACCTTCTCTGACGCAGCTCCTTTCAACGAAACATGCATCGATCACGGAACTGTCACACGATTGCCGGGTCGGACGACCGTGGTCGTGAAGATCGCCCCATGTCACTACATCCGATTGCCTGGGCACGGCCGGA
>JARRRG010000522.1:0-3046 GCA_037380965.1 Deltaproteobacteria bacterium | reverse complement strand
AGATTGCGATGTCGTCGAGCATGGCCTTGCGGCGATCTCCAAACCCCGGAGCTTTGACCGCGCAAGCGTTGAGGGTCCCTCTGAGCTTGTTGACCACCAATGTGGCGAGCGCCTCGCCTTCTACGTCTTCGGCCACGATCATGAGCGGCTTGCCCATCTTGGCGACCTGTTCCAGAAGCGGCAGAAGATCACGCATATTGGAGATCTTCTTCTCGTTGATCAGAATGTAGGGGTCTTCCAACGAGACTTCCATCCGCTCTGGATCCGTCACAAAGTATGGGGACAGATACCCGCGATCGAACTGCATCCCCTCGACCACTTCGAGAGAAGTTTCTATGGCCTTGGCTTCTTCAACGGTGATAACGCCCTCTTTGCCGACCTTTTCCATTGCTTCGGCTATGATGTTACCTATGGTGGAATCGTTGTTTGCGGAGATCGTGCCGACCTGAGCGATTTCTTTCCTATCCTTGGTGGGTTTGGCGATTCTTTTCAACTCGGTGACAACAGCTTCAACCGCGGCGTCAATTCCTCTCTTGAGTTCCATAGACGACGCGCCTGCGGCAACCATCTTGATGCCTTCACGGTAGATTGCCTGGGCCAGAACTGTGGCCGTGGTGGTACCGTCCCCGGCAACATCGGAGGTTTTGGACGCGACCTCTTTCAACATCTGAGCGCCGAGGTTCTCGAATTTGTCTTCCAGCTCAATTTCTTTTGCTACGGTAACGCCGTCTTTGGTGACATTGGGCGACCCCCAGGATTTCTCCAGAATCGCGTTGCGACCTCTCGGGCCGAGAGTGGATTTCACGGCATCAGCCATGATGTTCACCCCTTTGAGTATCTTTTCCCTCGCCTGTTGCTCGAACAGTATAATTTTGGGGGCCATTTATCTTGCTCCTCCTTGAGTTCGTGTTTCTTGTTTTACACTCAATTTTTGAGGGCGGCGATTACGATTCAACCAGTCCCAGCACGTCCTCTTCTTTCATGATGAGGTACTCGTTACCCTCAATTTTGATTTCCGAGCCCGAGTATTTTCCGAACAGAATCGTGTCGCCCGCTTTGACTTCCAGAGGAACGAGTTTTCCGTCTTCCAGTCGTTTGCCTTGACCTACGGCGATTACTTTTCCTTGCTGGGGTTTCTCTTTGGCGCTGTCAGGGACGATGATTCCTCCCTTGGTTATTTCTTCCGATTCCACCCTCTCAACGAGGATACGATCGTACAGAGGACGAAACTTCATAGTTTTACCTCCGGCCAATTTTTGGAGATGTGAGCGCGAAAATGGTGAATGCTCCTAATTAGTGATTGCCAATAGCTGACCAAATTGTCAATCCCCCTTGCTCGAAGAATGCTTTCTTCGCAGGGTTATTTTTTACAGGACCGTCATCATCCGAGCATCACAACCTGAACCAAACATATCTCCAGAGCTTTGCTGCGACATTGTGTCGCTCGATCCATCGGGCACTGAGAGGCAACTTGGCCGGGGCAAGGCTCTTCGAAGCAGCGGCCCGGGTTGAGAGAAGGTGATCCCGAACTGCACCGGAAATTCCTTTGCCGCTTCGCTTGTCTCTTTCATATTCAAAGAGCCGTCGTGCTCGCCGGTTTTTTGATTGATTCAAACGGACGGATGGCGGACCAATTTGACCAAATTGACTCTTAACTCATGGGGTCCCAAGCTTTAATGGCTTTCTCAACGCCTTCCGGACCGAGGGATTCAGCTATCCGCCGAAAAGCGGCTGCAATTTCAACCAATTCGGCTGGATGGTTTTTCCATGCGTTCGCCTGGTTCATAGAATCTATGAGGTGTGTTAACGCTGCCCCAATCCTAGAATGGATTATTGCCTTTCCTCCGCAATTGTATTACAAGCGTCCCCCAAGTTGCGAGGGAGGTGGCTGGGTAATGCAGCAAGAGCCTTTGAAGCTTTTGGAGTTCCAGAAGAAATTTGCCACTGAAGAAGCATGCGTGGAACACCTGTTCAAGCTTCGATGGCCAGAGGGGTACCGTTGTCCCCGATGTGGTCATGATTCATATTGCTTTCACAGCACGCGAAGGCTGTATCAGTGCAGTAAGTGCAAGTATCAGGTCTCGGTGATCGCTGGGACTATCTTCCACAAGACGCGGACCCCTTTGGTGCGCTGGTTTTGGATGATCTTCATGATGGCTCGTCAGAGGAGCGGGCTGTCGATGCTCAGTTGCCAGCGGATGCTCGGGATCAAGACCTACAAGACCGTGTGGACCATGGGCCACAAGATTCGGAAGGCCATGGCGGATACGGATTCCCGGCATCAACTCGCCGGTCTTGTGGAGATGGATGATGCTTTTATCGGGCCCCGAAAACCCGGCCCGCCGGGGCGAGGGGCTAAGGGGAAATCCAAGGTAGTGATTGCCGTCGAAAGCCGAGACGAGCATGCGGGATTCGCTGTGATGAGGCATGTTCCCTCTGTTGACAGTGATCAGATCCTCTCGGTGGCTCAAGACAAGATTCAACCGGCCAGAGATGTCCGCACCGATGGGTGGCGTGCGTACCAGAGGCTTGAGGGAAACGGCTTCGGCCACGAATCCGTCATCGTCAGCAAGGACAACGAAGCCCTCAAGCAACTGAGATGGGTCCATGTCCTGAGTGCCAACGTGAAGGGAAACCTGCGCGGCATCTACCACGGTGTCAGCGAGAAGCACCTTGGTCGGTATCTTGCCGAGTTCTCATACCGATTCAACCGACGTTTCTGGGATTCACAGCTTTTAACCGCACCGTCACTGCATGTCTCTCAACATCGACAGTAACATTTGCGGATTTAAGGGAATGATCCGTCCTGGAATGACCTTTAGAATCTGGCATTTCTTCATCTCCTTGGTAGCTTACTGCAACTCCCAGAATCTTTGGCCGTCTTGGGGATCGTGATCATACATCCGATGGTTTCTTAGACCCCCAAAAGCCAGACGCTATGTGTTTCCGAAGCTTCCAGGGGGTTTCGACTTCCCCCCTTTCCTTGAAAAAGAGATCTTCCTCCGGTTTCTGAGCATACCTCTCCAATCGTCTCGTGGTCCATCAT
>JARRRG010000521.1:0-4420 GCA_037380965.1 Deltaproteobacteria bacterium | reverse complement strand
TGGTGTTATCAGGTGAGCGGATTCGTTGGATCTCCTTCTTCCAGCATTGTGCGAATAATCGCTTTTTCGCTCTCCCCGGGAAATATTCCGCCGAGGAAAGCTTTCATCACGACGTCGCCATGCTGATTGGTGTAGACCGCCTCGAGCTCGCCACGACCGTTATCGTCCAGCTTCGTGATAGTCAGCGTGCAGGTGATGGTATCCCCCAAGTAGACCGGTCGCTTAAACTGGAAATCCATGCGTGAGGCAAGCCATCCGCACTGCCCCCCGATTTCCGTCATGAGACACGCCACGAGAAGCCCGTGGCATATTCGGCGTTCCATTCCTTTGGCTTGAGCAAAACGGCCGTCGAAATGGACCGGATTGTAGTCCCGGCTGATCTCCGCGAACCTGATCATCTCCTCTTCCGACAGCGTCCGCGTCACGCGGAAGATTTCACCGACATACCGATTTTCCAGTGCTTTCTCTCGAAGAGTTGTCATCGAAAATTATGATGCAATCACGGGATTTCGCTGTTCTTGCGACCGGTGACCCGCGCCGGGCCGGTGCTCATGACCTCGAGGAGCTCGCGGTGAAGACTCCCACCAGAGCCCACCGCGGCAACGATCGTCATCACGTCTGACAAAAAAACTGTTCTCAATGTCTCTGACCGTACCTTACGAAACGTGTCCTGTTCAATAAAAATGTTCTCATCGGCCCTCTGTACCAGGCACGTTGGTTGTATCGGGCCGGGGAAATCCCGCGCAGAAGGCAGGATGAAGCCACACGGACAAGCGTCTCCTTCCGTGAGAAGAGCCTGCGGCGCCTACCTTCACGAGAAGCTTGCCGGTCTCTTCCGATTCGATCCATTTCGATCAACAAAAACCACGAACAATCCGCGAATGTCGTCTCGATTCCCATTTCCGCTGACCTTGAACAACGGAAAGAACATCAGCGGTGCAGGTTGCTGAAGATGGTTCACGGATTGGGAAAGCCATCCGAGCGCCATTTGCTATGCTCAGCCCGACTGGCAGTGCGAAAGATGTCAGTGGCAACAGTACGGTGAGGATTGATGAGGAAAACATCGTGGCTGATCGAGACATGACCCGATGGACACTGTGCCGGATTGGTGTTGACCAGGAGATGTGCGGTGAGGTAGGGTCAACACACGGGACAGAGCGGTTTTTTCAGCAATGTGGCCACGATCTTGTCTCTCTCAGCGCTGGTATAAGGAGACCGCACTCAGCCCTTTGGCCGGCGCCGAGGGAGCCAGGTAAGGACAGCTCCGGGCCGCACCTCCCGAAGGAATGGCAATAAGACCGCCGCATAATTTCGGCTCATGATGGGGTGAGATAACGAATCCGAATGGAACCGGTTACCATCTTATTTTGTCCTGGCCGGCTTAGTGTTAGGCCTGCTGCACGCATTCGAATCGCCTCACCTGACAAAGGCGTTGCTGTTCAATGTCTTCCTGCCGGGACTGCTCTTTGAGGCCGCATTTCACATCGAGTTCAAACAATTCTGGCGAAACCGCTTGATAATTCATTCGCTGGCGCTACCCGGTGTGGTGGCCTCGATGGCTTTGACGGCTCTGATCTTGACTCCGGTGGCCCAAACGCTGCATCTCGTACAGGATTTCACCTGGGACCATGCGCTGGTCTTCGGCGCGATCATTTCCGCCACCGACCCCATAGCCGTCATCGCAATCTTCAAGACCCTGGGTGTCCCGAGACGGCTATCTGTGTTGCTCGAAGGTGAGAGCCTGCTCAACGACGGCACCGCGATTGTACTTTTTACGCTCAGCGTTGCGTTCGTGACGGGGCCGGCGGTGACGGTCCCTGTATTGGCCTTCGATTTCATCAAGATAGTTGGGATTGGCGCGCTCATCGGCACGGGAGTCGGTCTGGCGGTGTCTCAAGTGTTCAGACAGGTGGATGATCCGATGATAGAGATCACGCTGACGACGATTGCGGCTTACGGATCTTTCCTGGCTGCCGAGCACTTTCATTTCTCAGGAGTTATTGCAACTGTAGCGGCGGGTATGCTCTGTGGAAACTATGGCGCACGCATCGGCATGTCGCCATCGACCCGGTTGGCTGTGGAGACGTTTTGGGAATACGTGGCCTTCGCTCTCAACTCGATCGTCTTCCTTCTCATTGGACTCGAAGTGAACTTCCAGGCATTGTTGGCCTCCTGGCAGGTGATTCTGGTCGCCTATTTTGTGGTGATAGGGAGCAGGTCACTGATCATCTTCGGCTTCTCGTCGCTGCTGCGCAAAACACGCGAGCGAATTCCCTGGGCGTGGAGCGTGATTCTGGCCTGGGGCGGTTTACGGGGTGGGTTGCCCATGGTGCTGGTACTCAGTCTCCCAAGAGATTTCCCGCATCGGGAATTGTTAGTGTCGATGACCTTTGGAGTCGCCATTCTTTCGATTCTTATTCATGGGTTGACGATGCTGCCCCTTCTGAGGTGGTTGGGCATTGTGCGCGGACAGGAGGAACGCGCCTTGTACGAGTTGACGCGCGGCAGGTTACAAGCGGCCCATGCCGCGTTGGAGGAGATCCACCGAATGTCACACATTCACTTCACCAATCCGGAGCTGGTCAACACTCTCCGCCAAGAATATGAGCAAAAGATCGAGCGAGACAGTAAAGCCCTCAACGACTTGCATCCCGAGAGAGAGCACTTTGACGCCGAGCAGTTGCAATGGGCGCGGCGGCACCTGCTGATGGTAGAAAAGGGCGTGGTGCATGATTCCTTTCACCGCGGGGTCATAAGCCAGGACGTCCAGGAGAAACTGCTCGCGGACATCGACGTGCAGTTGCTGCGTCTCGAATCGCGAGAAACAGATGAGTCTGTCCAGGACGAGGCCTCTCCAGAATCTGCCGGTGAGCATAGCTCGGTGGAATAGTTGGGCAAGAATGAGGACTATTGATAGAGACAATGTCACGACAAATTTACAAAAGAAAAACCGAAGCCAGTCATGGAACTGATTTTGTTAGGATCGGCGTGAAGGTTTCGCAATCCTTTGCCGAGAGCCATCTCAACACCACGGTGTGACGTGTAGGCCTTGTCTGGGAGGTACTTTTTCCCGAGTTCCTCCCACAGATGCCCCACAGGATTGAGCTCCGGGATCTGTGACGGTTGCGGTATGGGCCGAATGTTCTTGTGGATTTTCAGACCCCGGGACTTGTGCCATCCGGCTTCCTGTACCAGCATGATCACAAAGTATTCCTTGAAATCAGTGGGGACTTCGTCCAATAAGGGGTTCATCATCGCAGTGCTTGCATAAGGCATGATCAACGAGGTCATCTTACCCGGGGCCATAGACACTGCCGCGTACACGGAGACGAATGTCCGGGCTCCGTGCCTGGGAACTATGGGTCTGATCCCTTTGGGCGCCCAGCACGATCGAATATCGGTGATGCGTCCGAAGCGCCCCTCGTCTTGGGCCATGATGATCTCTGGCCGATTATCTTCCGGATCCCCTTGTGCCACGATCTCGACTAGGAGCTCCGGGAAATTCTTTTGAAGACCTCTTGAGTTTTCTCTTTTGCTTCGTGATGAGCCGGGTGAGGCACGATGTCCCTGCATCCATCTCCGTGAAGCATCCGATACACGGAGGGGTGATGGACTCCGCGGCCCACCAATTCCTCGAGAGCCTGCTCGATCCGGCCTGCAACGCAGAGCTCACCCGTGGAGGCAATCTCAAGAAACGGCTTGAGAAACTCGGCTTCCTCATCTCTGCTCAAATAGCATCTGCGCCGTATCCTACGCTCACGGCCCTCGATGGCTTTTGGGCCGAATCGGTTGTACTGGGATATCACGTTGTGTACGGTAGAAACCGAAACGTCCGTGTGAACAGCGATCTCCGAGGCCGGCAGTGGATCAACCAGTGCGTTCCGGATTACCAGCCATCTGCGCTGTTCTCTCCCAGCCGTAGCTCAGCGCAAGGGCGTCGGTGAAGCAAAGTCGCAGTCAAGAAGAAGTACGAAAACTTCATGAAATGCTGTTGTTGAGCGCCAACGGCAAAGACATCAGAAATGGAAATCATTTCTTGTTCCTTGCAACATCTTCCCAAACAGTCGTACCTTTTCATCTTCCATCGGTATATGCAATTCCGCAACCTTTATTTCTGACGCATATAGGGCGCCTGCTCGTAAATGCATGTGTTAGTGTTGGCGATGTTAAAGACCATAAATCCACCGCCAGGCATGACCTGAATAGTCTTTGTGCGTAGAGCTGGTGAATGTTCTGCCTCACTTATTGTGGCTTGAAGGCACATTCTTGTAGGTGTGGATTCATACGCTATTAGCTATCCAATAACCCTGATGGTTTCTGTGCAATTTTCCTTGTCATAACCGTCGAGATCCCGAAGCAATGCTCCTAATATTGGTACGGCCCATCTCAGATCTTCTCCTTGACGATGAAAAGCTCTGAG
>JARRRG010000520.1:0-3055 GCA_037380965.1 Deltaproteobacteria bacterium | reverse complement strand
AGGGCACCCCTCATCGGTGATGGACATGAGCTTCGCCAATCAGGCCCTGGCTGCAGAGTATCTGGTCCAGAGCGGTAAGGGTCTCTCAAGGGAAGTTCACCGGCTACCCCGTGAGAAGGACAGCGAAATTGCCCGGCTCAAGCTTGAATCCATGGGAATCCGCATTGATACCCTGACAGAAGAACAGAGAACTTACCTATCCTCATGGGAGATGGGAACCTGATCTCTCTGTCGGCCTCAGAATCTGAGTGTGGTTTCTCCACGCGTCGGAGCAAGCAAAGGAGGCGGAACATTCAATAGAATCCGACTGAAGAGGAGTCGGATTCGGCCATGTCATTGATCCGTGTGAGAAGGTGTGCCGGGAATGGCGCACGCGAGATCCTGCCATGCCTGGATGAACGTGAGAAAGGGGGGACTCTCGGAAAGTCGCTCAGCTCGGTTTTCTCGCGTGTGCCGTTGTCATGACGAGAAAAAAATGGTCGACGATTCGACCGAGACGTAGTATCAAAAAATGTAGTGCTTATGGCGGTGTGGGTAAGTAGTCGGCCTTTCGCGGGACACCGGGCAGACTGAGCGTGAGAGTCTATGAATCCACCTTCATCCTTGCTTGAAAAAATGAGCCAGCCTCGCATCCTCGTAGTGGATGACGATGAAATGGTCCGCGAGATTATCGTGGCATCGGTGACCGCGGATGGCCACAGTGTTGAGGTTTGTGGAGACGGAGTTGCCGCGCTCGAGAGAAGCAACACCGATCCCTACGATCTCATCGTCACGGACATGCGCCTGCCCGGCCTGGACGGCCTTTCCCTGATCAAGAAGCTTAAGGCGACTAAATGTGACACGGACGTGATCGTCATCACCGGCTACGGCTCCGTTGAAAACGCGGTGGAATGCATGAAAGCCGGGGCGTTGGACTATCTCATCAAACCGTTTACCGTGGAACAGATCCAGGTGGCCGTGCGCAAAGCGCTTGAACATCGAGAGCTGAAAGAGCGAGCCCGGGAGCGGGAATTTTATCGACAACTCTCGTACATCGATTCCCTGACCGGGGTGTACAATCGCCGCTATTTTGATGAGGTGCTCACACTCGAAATTCAAAGAGCGATCCGTGACAATACCTCCCTCGTCCTCACCATGATTGATATAGACGACTTCAAGATCTATAACGATTATTACGGCCACCAGAGGGGGGACGAAGCGCTCAGTGAGATCGGCCGAATCTTGAAGTCCGCGTGTCGGACCTCCGACATCGTCACGCGGTACGGTGGAGAAGAGTTTGCCGTCATTTTTCCCGGTGCCGACAGGACCAATGCCCTGGAGCTGGCCGCTCGAATCGTAAATCAGGTCAGAGAGTGCTGCTTCAATGGAGCAGACCGCCTCCCCGCCGGTGCTCTCACCGTTTCGATTGGAGTGGCGAGCGTGCCCGAAGACGCGGACAATGCTGAAGACCTGGTACGTTGCTCCGACATCGCAATGTATGAGGCAAAGAAGTCGGGCAAGAACAGAATCAAGCTCTACGTGTCAGACTAGTCTCGCCACCCCTTGCATTCTCCCCCGCTTCTCTCCCGGACGGAAACGAATCATTCGGAACGCCAATCCTTAATTCCGAGGGAGGCTCAACATTGGATACCAGCCAAGGAAAAGATCACATTTTGCTCCAGGAGGTGGGACCGAGAGACGGGCTTCAGAATGAGCCGCAGGTCCTCTCCCCAGAGGTCAGGGCAGACCTGGTCAACCGCCTTGTGGCAGCAGGCCTGGAGCGGGTTCAGATAGGTTCTTTCGTGAATCCAAGGCTCGTTCCCCAGATGGCCGGGACGGACAGCCTCTGGCGGCGCGTGGAAAAAAGGCCGGGCGTTCGTTACAGCGCGCTTGTACTCAACCAACGAGGACTCGACTCAGCCATTGCCGCCGACATTCCGCATGTAGAGATCTACGTGTCCGCGTCGGAAACCCACAGCATGAAGAACGCAAATGTCAGTGTCGAGCGTGCTGTTGCCAGCGCTTCCGAGATGATAGAGCGTGCCCTGAACAACGGAATGGGCGTCACCGCGGGAGTCATGTGCGCGTTTGGATGCTTTTATGAAGGCGCGGTACCGGTGGAACGAGTCTCGGAGATCGTCCGCAGTTTCCAGGAGAAAAACCCCACGGAAATCGGTCTCGCGGATACGACAGGCATGGGAGAGCCTGAAGGAATGAGTCGGATGATCCATTATCTCGAGAAGATGGTGCCCCCTGATCGTATTGCCTTACACCTGCATGACACGCGGGGACTCGGACTGGAGAACCTGCGCGCCGGCCTGTCCGCGGGTATCAGACGATTTGATACCTCCGTGGGTGGACTGGGTGGATGCCCCTTCATTCCGGGGGCCGTGGGCAATATCTCGACTGAGAGAACGGTTGAATTCCTTCAGTCGCTGGGATTCGAGACCGGTATCAATCTGGAGAAGATGCGCGAAATCAGAGGCGAGGTAGAGAAACTCCTGGAAATCAACGCCTCATGAGAGGTGTGGCCGCGCGCGTCAGCGGTGTCTTCAAGCTACCATTATCAGAAGTTCTCTCGGTTCCCTGAGAAGCAGGCCGTACTATTTCGAGACGCGCTTCCGAAACGAAAGTCCCCCCATCGACATCGTCCCGCTGAACGCGGGGTGCGATTTCCAATTCTGTGCTTTAGTCGTCCATCAGGTCATCTTCGGCGAGAAGATCGTCGTCCATCACCTCCTCGTCATCAAATTCGTCCTCATCCCAGTCAGGCTCCTCGTCGTCCAGGCAATCCTCTTCATCCAACTCATCATCCTCGTCTTCGTCGTCGCCCCAGTCCTCCACGTCATCTTCATCGTCCAGGTCATCCAACTCGTCATCCTCGGGAAATTCTTCTTCGGGTCCGCTTTCGATCAGCTCCTCTTCATCTTCCAGATCGCTCTCGTCGACGGTCCCCGGAGAGCAGCGGAGCACGTGCCCGCGGACACCCTGGGCTTCAGAGCAGAAGCGAGGAGACCGCGTCAAGACTCCACGGGCTCGTGCCGGTTCCAAGCGCCAAAAAGCAGGTACTCGAGAA
>JARRRG010000519.1:0-3056 GCA_037380965.1 Deltaproteobacteria bacterium | reverse complement strand
GTGGTACCACCGTGTCACCAGATTCAGGGCTCGACTCCTGCCGGTAGACGAAAAGACCAGCTCAAAGGGTATGGGCGTGGTCTTCCTTTCGATGATGCGATACCCGTTGCGCTTCAAGAACCGTTCAAAGGAGTCGAATGTGAAGAGATGAACGTGAGTCCGATCGAGAATCCCCCGGGCTCCGTACTCGAAGCGACCTATCAGAAGGCTGAGACGGTAAAACCAGATTGCAACGTTGCCCGTCGAGATGATCAGCCGACCGTTGAGCTTCAAGAAGCGCCGCAGCGATTCCATGATCGCGTCCCGGTTCTTGATGTGCTCAATGAGGTCTGACACGACCACGTAATCAAACTCACGGCCGAACGGCAAATTCAACGGTTCCTCGAGATCGCGACGCACGTACTGATGAATAGCGGCTGAAATGTGGTCTTCCGGAAGTTTGTCAACACCGATCAAGAGCACGTCTTTGCGGGCGAATTCCTCGGCCAAGAGGCTCTGGCCGCAGCCAAGGTCCAGTACCCGCGAACTCCTCGGAATTGCGTCCAATATCTGCATGTGGGAACTGTGGCGATTTCGCTTCAGCGTGTACTTCTCGCCCAGATCCACAAAGTACGTGCCTCTCCTCAAAATGTGGAGCTGGTGTAATCGATACCCGATCGAGATCCCTGCCGCTCGAATGCCATAACGGATCATCCGGCCCACCGATATCTCACGATCGTGGAACGGGGTGACCCGTACGGTCCGGACAGGAATACCCAGACACCGTACCTGGATCAACGTTTCAAGGTCGAACAGATAGTCGGAGGAGTTGAGATGATAGGGAATTCTCTCGAGCACGTCAGTGCGGAAAAGGCGAAAACCGCAGAAGTAATCTCTCAGCTTCATTCTGAGGATTGCGTCTTCGAACGACGACGCCACCCGGTTGACGAGCACCCTCAGGTACCTCATGTCCCGCGTGCCTTGCCGATCTCCACCGCCCAAACGATCCCCAAAAACTACCGGAGCCTTTTCCTTCAACGCGCAGAGGAAAAAGGCGGGGAGGCACGCGGGATCGTATAGCCCGTCACCTCGCAGGACGATCACATACTCGTACTTTTTGTCCACCGCGTAATCGAAACAGACCTTGAGATTGTCTCCGTAATCGTACCGCCTTGGATTTCTGAAAAATCGTAATTTCTTCCACGCCCCACTCTCGTTGACCCTTGCAAGCCCGTCTTCCAGTTTGTCCGGGCTGAAATTGTCGAAAACCGCCACTTCACTGACTAAAGGGAGAAGGTCCCGGGGAACACGCTCGAGTGTCTTCGCGAGAAGGTCCGCGTTCTTGTATGCAGTGACGAGAACGAGAATGTGCGGAAACGCATCTCCCTGTTCGCGTTTGAGGGCCAGGAGCGTTTCGATCGCGTCGTACGATTCAATCGCGGAATTCGTATGCTCGTCCTGAAAGGAATTCATCGCATTGCGATTCACGGGATGAAACCGGGAAATGGTGACTTCTCGGAATACCGGCCGGGGTCTGATGGCCCAGCAGTTTTTCAGCCGCAACAGCGCGGCATGAAAGGATTGTAACAGAACCACAGCGTGACGCGGGTTCTTTTTTCGATCGGGACTCGACTTGGTGTCTCTCATTGTCCGAGCATCAGAGGCCCGCATGAGACGATCGGTCATAATCGGTACGAGACGATGAAGTCTGAAAAGGTCTTGCCATCAAGATCTTGGGAGAACTTTTCACCGGCCAACACGGGGAGGGTGACTGTTTGACCTTGACGAACGAGCCGCGGCACCGATAGATTACATCAATCGAATCGTTCGTCCGTCGACTGGAGCCATGCGAGTTCAGCTCTTTGCAACATGCCTTGTGGATACCTTCTTTCCGGAGACAGGAGAAGCTACGGTCGAGCTTCTTCGCCATTTTGGCGTAGAGGTCGTCTACCGGCGCGGTCAGACCTGTTGCGGTAAACCGCCTCAGACCGGCGGATATCGGGAAGCCGTCATCAAGGCGGCAACACATTTTCTTTCGGAGTTTGAAGGTGAGGATACGATCGTAATACCTTCCGGCTCGTGCGCGTCCATGGTCAAGAATCACTATCCCGCGCTCTTCCAGGATGATGAGCGTCTCCGGAAGAAGGCGGAACAGACCGCGGCACGAACGTACGAGCTGAGCCAGTTCCTCGTCCACGTTCTCAAGGCCCATGAAACAGGTTTTCACGGCACCGGCAAGATCACGTACCACGCGTCGTGCCAACTCACCCGTGAGCTCGGGGTCAGAGAAGAACCGCTCCTGTTGCTCGAGTCGGTCAACGGAGCTGAATTCATCCCACTGCCTCACGCGGACCGCTGCTGCGGTTTTGGGGGCGTATTTATGGCGAGACTCCCCGAGGTCTCAGCGGCTATTGCCGACGAAAAGGCCGCGACGATTCTCAGCACCGGCGCAGACATGGTTACCGGTTGCAATCATGGATGCCTTATGATCATCGAAGCGGCAATTAAGAGGAAAGGCGGAGGGGTGACGGTCAAGCACCTCGCGCGGATTCTTGCCGAAGGTCTATGAAGTGGAACGCACGATGGAGAACCCTGTGACTGATGAAAAAATCGTCGAGCTCTTTATGGAGAACGCGCAGAAGGTTTCAGCCACAACAGTTCGCGTCAACAGCCGTGAAGAGCTGAACAGGGCCCTGTCGGAAATGGTGGAAGAGAGTGCGTCGGTCTACTGTCCGGAAATAACCGAGATCGAAAAATCTCTCGACGTACCCCCGGAGCGGCGAACAGAGGATTATCGGACCGCGTCCGTATGCGTTGAAGAGGCGTCCGGCGCCATAGCGGAGACGGGGAGTCTCGTGTACACCAGTCACGAAGGGAAACCCGTGCAGGCCGGTCTGCTTCCGGCCCACCACGTTGCCATTGTGCCTGCCCGCAAGATCTTCGAAACCCTTGATGACTGCTTCGCCTCGTTCAAGGATGCACCACCGACCAATATCACGCTGGAAACCGGGCCGAGCCGCACCGCTGACATCGAGCTGACCTTGACTATCGGAGTTCACGGGCCCGAGCGCTTGAGC
>JARRRG010000518.1:0-3059 GCA_037380965.1 Deltaproteobacteria bacterium | reverse complement strand
CGGTTCCGGATCGAGGATTGAAGGACTTGATAGGAGCCACCCGCCAGATCAGTTCTTCCTACTCCTCCTACAAACAAGGTGTCCCCTGTGATGACGTATCCTGGAAAATGCAGACAGATACCCCCCGGAGAGTGGCCCGGCGTGTGGATGACCTCGACCGACTGCTTGCCGAATTGGATCTTGTCCCCATCCTTGAGCAGCACCGTTGCCGGCGGTGACGGTTCGGCTCGGAACATGAGCAGGCTCGAAGGATTTGGATTGGCCAGGACCGCCGCGTCATCCTCGTGAATCGCTATGGGAGCCCCTGTGGCAGCCTGCATGTCCTTGTTTCCGGCTATATGATCCACATGGCAATGGGTGTTGATAATGTGTGTGATTTTGGTCACGCCTGCCTTCCGGGCCGCCTCCAGAATCGAGTCAGCCGGCCCGCCGGGATCCACCACGATTCCTTCCCCGGTCTCTTCATCGCCGAGGACATAGCAAAAGACCTGGAATCCAGGAATCTCTATCTGCTCAATAATCATCTATTCCTCCTCGTCCGACAATTATTCTCAGGATCTTGTACCCGCGCGTGCTCCACACGATTCACGGTTCCTCCGGGCTCATCACGTGTTCGCATCTGATTTTCGAAGAGCAGGTGGCCGATAGGCGCAATAGGGCTCCTCGGCCAGGTAACTTCCGCTCAGTTCGTATGCCCGTGCCCTGCAACCACCGCAAAAGCGAAGGTAGTCGCATCTGCCGCATTTTCCTTCGAGCAGGCCGAAGTTGCGAAGTTGTTTAAAAAGTGGCGCGTTCTCCCACAGTTCACCAAAGTCATGTTCGCGTACGCTGCCCGCCTGAAGGTCAAAATAGCCACAGGGCTGTAATTCCCCTTTGTGAGAAACAAAAACGAAAGAAAGGCCCGCCAGGCATCCCCTGGTTCGTGCATTGAGTCCGAAGGTCTCTTCGGTAACCTCGAGGGACTCTTTCCTGGCCTGCTGCCTCATGAGCCGGTAGTATTGGGGGGCACAGGTAGCCTTTGTGTCGAGTTTCGTCTTTCTGCCAAGACGGTAGAATTCGAGCAGCGTCTCCTCGTATTCTTCAGGCCCCATCTCTTCACCCGACATTCCTTTGGCTCGTCCCGTAGGAACAAGCAGAAACACGTGGAATGCGTCCGCTCCCATCTGCTCGGCCAGATGCATCATGCGAGGCAACTGGAGCCGGTTGCTGCGGGTAAGAGTGGTGTTGATCTGGATGGAGACGCCCGCGCGACGCAGATTGCCAATTCCGGCTACCGACGCGTCAAATGCCCCTTCAACCTTTCGAAAGGCATCGTGATCCGCAGGGGTCGGCCCATCCAGGCTCACGCTGACCCGCGCAATCCCCACATCAGCGATCCGTTGCGCAAGCGCGGGAGTGACCATCACACCGTTCGTGGCCAATACAACACGCAGGCCGGCCTCTTTTCCGTACGCGGCCAGCTCGAAGAAATCAGGCCGCAACAGTGGCTCACCGCCGGTCATGATGAGAATAGGCTTTCCCACGCGAGCTATGCTGTCAATGAGCGCGCGGCCCTCATCAGAGCTCAACTCGTCGGGGTCCTTCTCAGGGCGGGCTCCGGCACGGCAATGGACGCAGTTGAGGTTACACGCCTGGGTCATCTCCCAGGCCACCAGTCGCAATGAAAATCGACTCACTTCTTCCTCAAGTCGGAGGATTCTCCCTGGAGGATACGAACAGCTTCCAGGGCATGATAGGTGATGATCAGGTCGGCTCCGGCTCTCTTGATGGAGGTAAGGGCTTCCATAATGCACCGATCCCCATCGATCCAGCCGTTCTGGGCCGCGGCCGTAATCATGGCGAACTCGCCGCTCACGTTATATGCCGCGAGCGGGAGATCGAAGGAGTTGCGCACTCGCCAGATCACATCCAGATAAGGCAACGCCGGCTTGACGATCACCAGGTCGGCTCCTTCTTCCACGTCCATGGCCACCTCGCGGAGAGCCTCGTCCGAGTTGGCCGGGTCCATCTGGTATGATCGCCGATCTCCGAATTGGGGCGGAGATTCGGCCGCGTCGCGGAACGGGCCGTAAAATGCGGACGCGTACTTGGCCGCATACGACATGATGGGAAGCCAGTCGAATCCAGCGTCGTCGAGCCCTTCCCTGATCGCGGCTACTCTGCCGTCCATCATATCGCTGGGCGCTACCATATCCGCGCCGGCCCGGGCATGGGAAACCGCGACCTTGGTGAGAACCTCCAAAGTCGCGTCATTGTCAACGTCTCCGTCCCGGATCACCCCGCAATGTCCGTGGTCGGTATATTCGCAGAGGCATACGTCGGTTATCACCACGAGATCGGGGTATTTCTTCTTCACCTGGGCCACCGTCTGTTGGACGATCCCGGTCTTCGAGTATCCTTCCGATCCTATGGCATCCTTTGTCTCGGGAATACCGAAAAGTATGATTGCGGGGATGCCTCGGGCTACCGGCTCTTCAAGCTCTGTCAGGAGGACATCGGAAGAGAGTTGAAAATTCCCCGGCATGCTGGAGATCGGTACCTTGACGCCCCGGCCCGGACGAACAAAGAACGGCAGAATAAAATCTTTCTCACTGACCCGGACTTCCCGGACCATGCTACGCAGGGTCTCTGTCCTTCTCAGTCGCCGGCCCCTGTACTCGGGAAAGTGCATAGAGCATCTCCTGTGTCTCAACAATGCAATGAGCTTAGGTTACTTATAATGGGCCGCAGAAGTTCTGTCAACGAGGCGAGCGTGAAATATCGCCGTAGGCGCACCCGATTGCCGCGGGAGGAATCACTGACGCGTTTCATTGCCGGGGCGGGCCGAACGCGGACTTCTCCACAGGGACGCCCGTGCACGGCAATAGCTTGCAGGCAGTTGACCGATCTGGCATGTTGACCTCACCCTGGTGGTTCTGAAGTGCGATCTTTTCGGGCCCACCGAGCGGCAACACAGAAACGTGCCCATGGCATCCGATTCCGGGGCCGCAAGCTTTTTCGTGTGCGAAGCTCCGAGCCGCGGTGAGCTTGACCCGCGCGGCGATCATCCGCGCGACGAA
>JARRRG010000517.1:0-3061 GCA_037380965.1 Deltaproteobacteria bacterium | reverse complement strand
CCGGTGATCTGCGGAGAAACTCCCCCATCCCTCCCTTCACGGGAGGACCGTACGGTGCCACCCACGACCGATTCCGGAAGTCGACGGGAACCCGCGACCATAACCGGTTCGAGAGCCACATGCAGAGAATCATTTCGGACGGGGCTGTCCATTGCAGCTTGGATCGGCGCGCGGGCGAACCGTGCGCGGGCAAACCACTTCTCGCCCCCCGTCTCAGTACGCTCTCGAGTCAAGTAATACGAGTCACTCGCCGGATCGTCTCGAAATGTCCACGCGTGACGGTATTGGCCGGACCGGGAGTGGGTAAGCTCCGCGGTGTTTGCACGCGACGGCAACCCCTCTTCCGAAAGGGACAATTCCCCTACCATGGAGACAATTGTCCCTTCGTCGTCAATTACCTCGAGACTGATGAAATCCGGAAAGTGGCTTCGAATGCTGCGCATCAGATCATCCAATACCGCGGATTCCTGGAGCTTCTCCATTTTCAGCTCGTCGGTGGCCATGTCCAGGACGATGCTCCTCATCATGAGAGTCTCATCCAACTGGCGGGCTATGCCATACGTTTCCGCGAGAAGCGCTTTCTCCGTCAGTGGCGCCAGGACGGCGAAGTATGCGGCCACCGCGACTACGAGCGCCGGAAGCCACGCAAGGATCAGACAGAGGTGGAGGGTCGACTGCTTCATGATGAGACCAGACTTCATATCGTGAGACCTCGTCGATAGCGGCCGATCGCTACCTGCTCGATGGGTCGTGTTCGGGTACGAACCCCACGTGCAATCGGACTGCTGTCGTGATGGTTCCCCAATATCTCTGGGGACTTCTGTGGACAAATGAGATTGACCAGTCATGAGGTGCGATATTTTTCCCCTTTTCGGGCGTTATCGAAAGTTGACAATCCTTGGTTCAGACATATACTTATTTGAGTAAAGCGGTCGACAAACGAGCCGCGCATAAAAGGAGGAGGAAATGAAAAGATATCTTGTTCCTCGAGTTGCCCATTGTTCCGAGGGCTGCAAACGACGGTCCTGAGCAGGACGTTAAAAGGCTCATGAACGAGCGAAGAGGGAGCCGATGAGCCTCGGTTTCGAAAGGAGGCTGCGGTTCCTTTTTTGCTTTTCGGGCAGGGACTCCTTCACTCACCGGTACGGGGGCGCAGAGCGATCTTTTCCTGCAGGGCAAGTGTCTCAGAGCGGAATAACCGGCTCTGTTTCGAACGGAGTGGGCCACTGTTTGCCTCTTCCCTCATTACGCTGTCGTTCGCCGCGGGGTTCTCATGAGCCTCGCTCCCGAGAACCTGCCTTTCGAAAAGTGCTGCGACTGAGGCCGGAGTGCTTCCGCACACCGGCGGGTCATCCTGGCGCCTTTTCCCCGGTGCCGATTTCCTAGCAGAATTCATCTAGAATATCAATTAAAAATCAAATAATTGTATTGTTTTCTTAAAGTCATTTCTATATTAATGGGTCCGCCGGCAACTGCGCTCTTTGTCCTGGACGGTTTTTTCGGAATGGGCTATGTTGATGGCGGCGGGAGCCCGCCACCTGTGCATGTGAGGATGACTTTGAGGGTTGGCCGCGGCCGTCAGGGAACTCGTCGGTCACCGGCTTTCTCATCCAAGGTCGTATCCGTTGTCTGGGCCTTTCGTTGGCACATCGAGCAGTCTGACATCATCGGCACGAAGATTCGACTCGGCCGAAGATGAAGGACGTCCGGTTCCCACGGGCGCGGGCGCTATTGACCATTACGCAGGAGGAATGACGTTGAACGAGCGTCTGATCAGGGACATCAAACCAGAGCCGATTCTGGTAGCCGGCGACGTGATGGTGGACGAGTACGTCATAGGAGAGGTGGAGCGCATTTCACCGGAGTCGCCGGTCCCGGTCCTTGTCGTGCGCGACCGCCTTCGGAGGCTCGGCGGCGCGGGCAACGTGGTCAAGAATCTTGTATCCCTCGGAGGGGGAGTGGCGCTGTTCGCGGCCGTGGGCAGGGACAGCGCGGGAGAGTGGTTCAAGAAGCATTGCGAGGAAATGGCAGTGGAGAGCTTCTGGCTCAAAGAACACCGTTCCCGCCCGACGACAATCAAGACGCGGATAGTTGCACGGAATCAGCAAATTGTTCGAGTGGACGAGGAGCGGTTGGGAGACATTTCTTCCGAGCTCGAGCGGTCGGTAATAGAGGATCTCCATTCCGTGGTGCCTCAGGTGAAGGCGGTGGTGATATCCGATTACGGCAAGGGTTTTCTGACACGTGCTCTACTGGAAGCTCTGATCGGCTTGGCCAAGGCCAGCAAGCTTCCCGTATTGGTGGACCCAAAGGGGCGGGATTACACGCGCTATCGGGGCGCGACGTACATTACTCCCAACCGACGGGAGGTATCCCTTGCCTCGGGCATCGAGGTTATCGACAAGGAATCTCTTATTCGTGCCGGCCGCGTGGTCCTCGATCAAGCTGAAGCTGAAGCGGTGATCGTCACCCGGGGCAAAGAGGGGAGCACGCTCCTGACGCGCACGGGCGTCAAGGATTTTCCTGTGAAGCCGGTTGAGATCATAGACGTAACCGGTGCGGGGGACACGGTTATCGCGGCCCTGGCCATGTGCGTGGCAAATGGATTTTCCATCGAGAATGCCATCTCTGTAGCCAATCTGGCCGCATCGCTCGTGGTTTCACGGTTCGGTGCAGCCTCGGTCACATTGCCCGAGATGCTCGATTCGCTGAACGAACATGGGCGGGACAGCAAACTCATGGGACCTGAGGAGTTGGAGGGAGGGTTGCGGGCCCATCGGATGCGCGGCGAGAAGATCGCCTTCACGAACGGCTGCTTCGACTTGCTGCATGCCGGACACCTGAAAACCCTGCGGCAGGCCTCCAAGCTGGGGAATGTGCTCGTGGTCGGCATCAACTCGGACGAGTCAGTTCGCCGGATAAAGGGGCCGGGGCGTCCCATTGTTGGGGAATCCGAGAGGGTCGAGCTCGTCTCCGCCCTCGATTTTGTGGATTACGTGGTGGTGTTCGATGAGCCCACCCCTCTGCGCGTTATTGAGCTCGTGAGGCCGGACGTGCTCGT
>JARRRG010000516.1:0-4367 GCA_037380965.1 Deltaproteobacteria bacterium | reverse complement strand
GGTATGAGCCGGGCGAGGCACGATTTCCCGCCATCCGTTTCTCTGAAGCATCGGATACACGGTGGAGTGATGGACTCCGCGGCCCAATAGTTCTTTGAACGCCTCCTTGTCCGGCCCGCAATGCCGAGCTCACCCGTGGAGGCAATCTCAAGAAACAGCTTGAAAAACTTGGCATTGCTGATCTCCTCTCAAGTAACATCTGCGCCGTATGTTGTGCTTACGGCTCTCGATGGCTTTTGGGCCGCATGGTCGCGAAATGCGCGGGTCAATATAAACGTTGACAGGGGAAAAGTGCTGAGATATGTCTCGGACCGCTCAAGACGGCTGATAATCCGGTTGAAGGACAGGCATGGGAGTGGATCGTCATGCGACTGGGTGAGGACAGTTAAGCGGCAGAGAAACCATTTGAAGCGTGATCAGACGCGCGGCAATCCCCGGAACGGAGATGATCGTCGCACAATTACGATGATCCCGGCTAAGCCCTGGCTGGGGACTGAATGTGGAGGGGTTCAAGTGGTGACGAAACCGAGTGGTAGGGGCTCAATTTTCGGAAAAATCGCTCCATACTATCGTTCGTTTGCGGTCGGGTTTGTCAACGTCGTGCTCTTGCTGGTGATTATTAATCTCATTTTCAGCGCGGTGTCGAGCATTCCCCACCGCATCTCTCCATGGGCCGTTGCGGCAAAATCCGGAAAGCCTCATATACCGCTTTCGGACGTCTATCCAGGGATGACCGAACAAGAGGCGGCCTCTCTGAGGGCACAAACCCACCGGCTCCATCAGGAGTATGACGATTTCACTCAGTTCAGGGAAACGGCCTTCGCTTCCAAGTATGTCAATGTCAGTCCTCTCGGATTCAGACCGATCAAGAATCAAGCTGCCTGGCCGCCGACGAAACGCCATCCTACGGTATTCGTGTTTGGAGGTTCCACCACGTTCGGGTACGGCGTCAAAGACGACGAGACGATCCCGTCCTACCTTCAGGAGCTGATACGGGAACAGACGGGAACCGAAACCCAGGTGTACAATTTTGGCCGGGCGTACTATTTCTCGTCACAGGAACGAGTGCTCATGGAGAAGCTCATCCTGGAGGGAGTAGTTCCGGATGTGGCTATTTTCATCGATGGCTTCAACGACTTGTACTCCACCGACGGGGTGCCTACGTTCACGTCCAATCTGCGCTCATTCATGGCCGCGGGTGATGTGTATGCGGAGCGGGAACTCCTGAGGAGAGTTCCGGTTGTCAAAAGCTTTCTCGAATGGACCGGCAAACCTGCCTCCGGCAAACATGGAGGAACCGGAGTATCAACCGACCGGGATCTCAAGACCCGTACGACGGTAGAGAGGGTGCTCACGCGTTACCGGCGAAACATGGAGCTCATCGAGTCGATTGCGACACGCCTTCAAGTGATTCCGTTGTTCGTATGGCAGCCGGTCGCTGCATACCGCTACGACCTCCGTAACCATGTGTATGCGAACTTCGATTATGAAAAGGCGTCACCATTCCTCAAGCCCGGATATGAGGCTGCGGCTGGTATGTACGCTCGGGGCCGGATCGGTGAGAATTTCCTGTGGCTGGCGGACATTCAGGAGAACCTGGAGAAACCGCTCTACGTTTCACCGTTTCATTACAGCGCGGAAATGTGTGAGATCATCGCACGACACATCTGCTCGGCAATCATTGACGCCGGGCCGTTCCGAAAACAACGGGATCCCATGAAGAGCTGTAGGGTGTATCGTCGGGGCGGGCATGGCGTGGTGCGGCTCCCTACACGCTCGTCACATCTCCGATCCGGCCTGTGGAGCCGCGGTGAGGTCATCTCCAAGGAGAGGCCCGAAGTGATAAAATAGCCGCGGATAATTAGCCCATGGCGCCCTTTCTGTGAATTCCGGGAATCCCGGAATCCCTCTAATTACGTTTCAAAAGGATTTCTCTTTACACCGTGCAGTGCACCGCTTGAGTGCCACCGGATTCCGCACTGCATTTTTCTCTAAACAGCGTGCTATGCACTGTTCTCTTTTTCTGGCCCTGTTTGCCATGTCGTCCTTGTCGCCTATTTCGTGCTCGTCTGCGGCTAGACACATGGAACTGTGCGGCAGAACGCCTGACATCGTTACGCTCAATAACAGAACGGCTACAATGATCAGGATCTTATGATACATTCTCATAACCTCCTTTCTCAATGACAGTCCTCCCTTTAGAGCGGAGCATAGACCGACGAGGAACCACAATCAATCAAGAAATCTTAATGCCTTATAACGTGCAGCCAACGAAACGGTTTCCGAAAAGTCCATTGGCTTGACGGCACGAAGTGTCTCGAGAGGCTGCCCATGAATCGAGAAGCCCGGATGCGACTGAAATGGGTCCAGCTTTACGAGGAGGCAGGTACTTCTGAGCCGGTTTGCCGTATAGAGGTGGAATATTCCGAGCCTCAGTGCAGAAATGGTGGAGGGGACACGACGAAGAGGGGATGACAGCCTCACACGTACCTATGGCCGGAGAGGCAAAACGGGGCCGCCAGGTCGAAAGAGAGCGTTCATTGATTTGTCCGGCCGGCAGCAAGATTTTTTCTTGACAAACCGCCCCGTATTGATTAGCGTACTAACTATAATGCCCTCGGGGAAGAGTAATGCCTCGTCTCGATCCATACGAAAGCCTGGGCTTTCATTGCAACCTCACATTCAAGGCGTTTGTCGGCGCCCTAGAGGTGAAGTTGAAGGGCACAGGGGTGAGTCGAGCCCAGTTCCTTGCTCTGGCTCATCTCATTGGTCTGGGACCCCTGTCTCAGGCCGAGCTTGCCGACCGGCTTTCCACGGGGGATTCTTGATCAGTCTTATCGCGGCGTCAACCCTTCAGAGATCGAAACGTTAAACCTCGTATTGTAACGGGTACGGCTAAATCACGGGTGATGAATTTATGTTGTCAAGATAGTTAGCATACTAACCAGGTTGTTCGCCGATTGTCGTCAAGTCTGCGAGTGCACGGCGAGGCAACCGTTTTACCGGGCAGGAGTATCATGAAAAACGCGAATTCAAGCAACCTGATTCCAATTCTGGGACTGATGGCGTTCTGGTGCAGCGGAGATATCTACGCGGCGGCCCCTGTCCTCGTCGACATCGCCAAAGACCTTCACCTCGACATAAGCCAGGCAGCCCTTTCAGTTACGGCTTACATGCTTCCTTTCGGACTATTTACCCTTCTTTTCGGGCCTCTTGCCGACCGGTACGGAAAGGCCAGGATCATCAACATTGCAGCGTTCGGAACCGCTATCTTCAGTGGACTGGGGGCAGTGGCTTTCGACCTCGCTTCGCTTAGCCTCATCCGGGCCTTTAACGGGGCCTTTGCGGCTGCCATTCTTCCCGTAACCATGTCGCTTATCGGGGATCACTTCGGCCGTGACCCGCGCAAACTCCAGAATGCGTTGGGAAAAGTCTTCGGCGTGACATTCCTCGGTGGGGCATCGGCCATGGCCATCGGCGGCACATTGGCCTATATCGGTTCCTGGAGACTGGTCTACCTGGTCTACGGAGTTGCAGAGCTCGTTACCGCGGTGCTCATGGTGAAGACTTTGGAGAGACAGCCGGGAACCGTCTCTACCTTCAACCTCAAGGAGGCATACCGGGATGCCTTGGCCAATTCCGATCTCTTGAAGACAGTCAGTATCATCTTCCTCATGGGGTCTGCGGTCTTCGGAAGCTTTGCTTACGCGGGAAAATTCGTCGAAATCCGGACGGGGTACAATATCTTTTTCGTAGGCCTGATCCTCACTTTCTTCGGCTTGGCGACTGTTGCGGGCGGGAGAAAAGTGGAAGCGCTGAGGGAGAAGCTGGGAAACAAGCTTCTCCTTCTTGCAGGCATCCTGGCCTTTGTCTCGTGGAGCCTCATGGGAGCCTGGCATTCGCCGGTTCTCCTCTCCCTTTCCCTCGCTGGGTTCGGGTTGGGGTTCATCATGATTCAGCCAATCCTTGTTGGCACGGCTCAGCAACTCATGCCGAACCGGCGAGGAACGGTGATGTCCCTTGCCTCCTTCTGTATGTTCACGGGTGGCGGGATCGGAACCTACCTGAACGGCAGGATTCTTCCCGACTGGGGCTTTGCGGCGATTTTCTTTTTTGCCGCGGTTCTTCTACTCGTTGCAGGAACGCTCGCTTCAGTTCTTCTGCAACGGATCGTGCCGGTGGCCTCTCCGGCGCTCCCGGCCGAACCAGTCATGGCCCGGGACACGCTGGAAGTAGATGAGGGTCTCAGGAACAGTGGATGGTAGAATGCTCAGATCTCTTGGGTCGAGGAGCCTGTTGACCAACTGGCTCCTCGGGTCATGTCCCCGAACCAACTCGCATAATGATCTTGGTTGCGTGATGTTTCC
>JARRRG010000515.1:0-3070 GCA_037380965.1 Deltaproteobacteria bacterium | reverse complement strand
GTCGCCGTAGTCGGTTCGTTCGAGTGTGTGCGGCATTACGTTCCCGGATTCGGGAGTCCCGCGCCCTGGGCTTGTAACTGGAGGAGCTGTGCGAGCGCGTTTTCATCAGTAGGTTGAGGGCCCATGGGGCCGCCGTCTTCCACCAGTCGGGCTGGCTGGTCGGACTCGGAACGGAAGAGGTCTAGCGGGGAATAGGGTCCTTCTACGTTCCCGAGGCGGTTCTGCAGGGGATCGATCCGACTGAAAATCCGGTCTGCACCGTCCACGCCGATCAGGTCCAGATAGCGTTTGAGGAGCTCAGAGAAAGAGATCTGGACGCCTTCTTTGGCCAGCGTCGGCTGGAACTTGGCCAGTGTTGGAAGGGCCCGCTCAATGCTCTGGGCCTTGGCGAGCCGCGTTGACTCCTGGCGTGTCAGGGTGGCGACAACCCGGTACTGTCCGGATTGAATCTCTTCCGCGGTTACGACGAGCGGGATTTCACGGCCACTGGAATCGCGGGCGGTAATGAACTGATCCTCGAGAAGGAACTGCTGGAGCATGGACAATGCGAGTCTTCCCATGGGTTCCACGAAGCTCCTGGCGAACAAGTCGCTCCTCGTGGTGAACGGGGCGAGTGCCGATTCCTGCAGGATATGCGCTTCGGTGGCGGTTTTGCTGCGTGAGGATACTCCGAGGGTCACATCGGAAACCGTTGTCCGTTTTTCGAGCAGGCTGTTGAGATAGTTAATCAGATTATTCACTTCCCGCTGCGGGAAGTTGAGAGAAGGGAAGGGTTGTATATCGCCGGGGTCATCGACCGTCCAGACCTTGCCGGGGTATACCACGTCATTCTCAGTGCTTATCTGACGAGCAGCCGAGGAGCCTCGTCGGACGATCAACTGGGCATTCGCGGTAAGTCGCGCGTTGTCCTGGGATTGGCTAATGAACTGAGAAATCGCGTGAATGAGATCGAGGTTGCTCTCCACTGCTCCCATACCAAATGGGCCGGGCAAGGGCGTGTAGTGCGCGGCAAGAAAGGGCCTCAGCCCCGACCAGAGGACGGGAGTGTCGGTGAGCCGTACCATGACGCCGTCTTCGGGAGTGCTGGCGCCCCTCTCTGTTATGATCGTGCAAAGGCACTCCTTGTACCCTTTTTGGGTGGGGATCTGTCCATGCCATTCCCAGACGGTCAACTTTCTTATCTCGCCTTCCTCCAGTTCGTCCGCATCGGGGTCGTGCGATAGTTCCTCGCTGTCGGTGACTGCATCCGCGGGAGCGTCCTCCCAGCGCTCGAGGAATGCGGATTTGTTGAGGTTATAGACTCCGGAATTGAATCGCTCCATGATACGCTCATAAGTCTTATCCACGCGGTGTCCGATGCCATTGTGTCTTTGCACGTCACCATGAGTCGCGGTCCAGTCCACCAATATCCGGTCGAGCGGAATGACCTGCACGATGGGACAGTCGTAGATGTTCTCTTCTTCTTCAATTACCTCGAGGGTCTCATAATGCCACCGGTGCCGCGTCACATCTTTCGAGTACCAAAAGACCTTGGCATAAACCGACCCATAGAGCACGAGATGTTGGAGTATCTCGTAGAGTCTCACGTGGACCTGCCCCTGGGTCAGTCGATAGAGCAGCAGCTCCTGAAGCTTGTATGACGTGGGAAATTGAACGTCTTCGTTTGAAGTTCCCGGCGAGTTTTCCGGTACAACGCTCAGCCAGTCAGGGCCGTTGAAGATAGCCTGGTACGCGCGATCCACCCACGAATCAACGATGTACGACGGGGCAAGGATGATGTCCGCCTGCCACCGGTCAGATGCGGGTCCGAGACCCCTTTTCATTCCGGCCCGATTCTCGGAGGCTTCCAGATGGGAACGCGCGGCCCAGGAATTGAGGTCCCGGCGATTGTGATAGAGATCTTCCAGTAGTTTCCATCGCTCGACCTTCTTGCTCACAAAATCGTGGGCGGCCCTGCACCACTGGCTCACATATTTGAAGGCTTCTTTTTGGAACTTCTTTGACGGAATCGGCGGAGGAACGACCGGGTTTCCAGTGAAATCCGAGTACTGCTCCGAGCCAAGCGGCCCCTCGGGCGGGGCCGATCCAGGTAAGCCTAAGAGTGGACTAACAGAATCTTTCATCGTCGTGTTCCCATCCTCTTCGTCTTGTTGTAATGGATTGTGGCAACATGCTTCACTGAGATGGAATTACCAGAGTTTGCAGTGCTTACGGGAGACCAATGTCGCGCCCCCTTTCTTCCGGAACGTGAACGGTAGCGGGCTCAAGATTGGTGTGAGAGAGGGGGGTCCCATGAACAGGGAGTGGCAAGTTCCTGGATCACCTTGTTGCGCGCAATATGCCACAATTCTGATGGAGATATGCTCTTACGATGTTCCGGATAATCCAGATCGTAAGCCTCTTTATAGATGAGCATCGAACCCATTTCCTGGGCTATGAGCTCAGCGAGTCGAATATCTCTTTCCTTTGGGATTTGGTCATCCCGATGCCTTGCGACCATTGTGCCCGCTCTCCGTCTCGGAGAAATTGCAGTCTTACGTAGGTGGTTATGCTATGAGCAGCTACAATGATTGACGAATAGTGATGCCTGATGCCGAATACATTCAACCGCGCTCTAACCGTCGCAGCGAGAGAACCTCTTGACCATGCAGGAATCCCGTCTTGTTCCGATCGATTGAGAGCATCGTGGACCCGCAACGATCGAGACAGCCTGACACTCGTGCTAAGGACGAACGTAGAGAGCGTGTCAGACTGTTATGTTGGTAAGGTGGTGGATGTCATCGTGCCCGAGAGCAGTACTCGGCACGAGAGGTTCTGTTCGTTGAGCAGCCGGTCGGCATAGAGAACATTCACTTGCCGGGGGAGACATCTCAGAAGTGCAAGTTCATTCTACGACTGAGAGGTATAGCAAATATTATTAGACCAGTCAATCACTCATTGAAAAACCATCGGTCTCGCCCCAATGGACCCACGCCGCTGCTCGCTCAGAGAATCGCCGAGAGTCTCTCTTCGTAACACCCGCGCTTCACCGAGGTCCCGTGTCTCAGGCAAACGAGCTTCAACGGCTGCC
>JARRRG010000514.1:0-9467 GCA_037380965.1 Deltaproteobacteria bacterium | reverse complement strand
GTGGTCAGGATGAGGCTTCTCGGCGCGGAGGTGAGGCCGGTCGATTCAGGGAGCCGGTGTCTGAAGGATGCGGTTAACGAAGCTATACGCGACTGGACCACCAATGTGCATGACACTCATTACATTCTCGGTTCCGTGGTCGGACCGGATCCCTATCCCGCGATGGTACGTGATTTCCAGTCCATTATCGGTCGGGAGACGAGGCAGCAGATCCTCAAACGAGAAGGACGGCTGCCCGAAGCCCTTGTCGCGTGCGTGGGAGCGGGGAGCAACGCGATCGGCTTTTTCCACGAGTTCCTGGATGATCCCGTAGAGCTGATCGGTGTGGAGGCCGCAGGGAAAGGACTGGAAACCGGCCGGCACTCCGCGAGCCTCACCGCCGGCAGTATCGGCGTACTTCACGGTGCGATGAGTTATCTCTTGCAGGATGACAACGGCCAGATCCTTGAAGCTCACTCGATCGCCGCGGGTCTCGATTACCCGGGAGTGGGACCGGAACACGGCCATCTCAAGGATCTCGGCAGGGTACAGTACGTCACCGCGACCGACGGCGAAGCACTGGACGCCTTTCACCTCCTGGGTGAAACCGAGGGGATTCTACCCGCGCTCGAGAGCGCTCACGCCATTGCACACGTCGTACAACGAGCGCCGGACATGGATCGGGAAGCCCTATTGATCGTTTGCCTCTCCGGGCGAGGCGACAAGGATGTGGCCCAGGTGGCCCGACTCATGGGGGTGCGGCCGTGAGATCGATAATTGAAGAGACCTTGTTTGAGGCCAGGAATCAGGGGCGCAGCACGTTCATGCCGTTCCTGACGGCCGGTTTTCCCAATCCCTCGACCTGTGTAGAGATCCTGGTGGCTCTTGCTGCAAACGGGGCTGGGGTGATCGAGGTCGGCCTGCCCTTCTCGGACCCTGTTGCCGACGGACCCACTATTCAATGGGCGAATCGACAGGCGTTGGACAACGGCATGACCCCAGCGGAGGTTTTTCGGATCGTTGCTGACGCGCGGCGGCAGTTGAGCTGCCCCACCGTGCTCATGACCTATTTCAACCCGCTCCTGAGGATGGGGCCGAAGGAATTCGCTGTGAGGGCCGGTGACGCGGGCGTGGCCGGCGTCATCGTTCCGGACCTTCCGCCGGAAGAGGCCGACGAATGGCTCGCCGCGGCTGAAGATGCGGGGCTGGACACGATTTTTCTGGTGGCGCCGAACACTCCACGCCAACGCCTGAAACGGGTCATGGAAAAGACAAGCGGGTTTCTCTATTACGTATCCACTACGGGAGTCACCGGCTCGCGCTTCGCACTGTCGCCGGAGATATTGGCCGAGGTTGAACACACGCGCTCGGTCTCGACGGTGCCGGTGGCCGTTGGATTCGGCATCTCGACCGCCGAACAGGCTCGGGTCGTTGCACGGGCAGCAGACGGGGTGATTGTCGGAAGTGCTTTGATAAAGGAACTGCAGACGGTCAGCAGCTCGGCCGGTCAGGTGGCCGCGGCGTCCCGTTTTGCAGTCTCGCTCACCAAAGCCCGTGAGACCGTTGGTGGAGTCGACACGAAACGACGCACGAATGAGGGACCGTAGAATCCATTTCCAAAGCGAAGGAGTGAAGAACCATGATTCTCCTGCTCGATAATTACGATTCTTTTACATACAACATTGTCCAGGCGCTGGGCACTTTGGGCCAGGGCGTCACCGTCGTGCGTTCCGACGAGATCGGTCCCAGCGACGTGGAATCCTTTGCACCGGATGCGATCGTGATTTCTCCGGGTCCAGGTCGGCCGAGTGACGCGGGTGTGAGTTGTCGGATCATCGAATCGTTTGCCGGGAGGATTCCCATCCTGGGGGTTTGTTTGGGACACCAGTGCATCGCGGAAGTATTCGGCGCCAGAGTCGTCCGCGCGCGGACACCGGTGCACGGGAAGATCTCCGAGGTTTTCCATGACGATCGGACCATATTCGCGGGCGTGAGAAATCCCTTTCGAGCGACCCGGTACCATTCCCTGATAGCCGCAGAAGAGTCCATTTCATCGCCTTTGGAGGTGTCAGCCTACACTATGGAGGGCGAAACGATGTGCCACTCCTCAGGGTGTGATGCTCATCCGGAATTTCCTCAATTACTATCTGGACATGGGCCCGCTGCCCGATGTGAAAAGCGAAGCCGCGTAATCTCCTCCATTGCAGGAAGGTGTGACATGGTCATCCTCATGAAAGAACAGAGCCGGAAGAAAGAAGTGGGAGGAGTTCTCGCGGCCATACGTCAGCGAGGGCTCGCGCCGAGAATCATTTCCGCCTCACCGAGGGTTGTCGTCGGAATTGTCGAGGACATGGACGAGCAAGCCGTGAAGGACCTGAGGCAGTCATTGACCCCGCTCAAGTGCGTCGAAAGGATAGAGACCTTTGGGACATCCTGGAAGCCACCATCAGGGTAGGCTCGGCACAGATTGGCGGGGCCGGCGTCGCGGTCATTGCCGGGCCGTGCGCGGTGGAGTCACGACAGAGTATCATAGAGATCGCCCAAGCGATAAAGGCTCACGGAGCCTCGCTTATTCGCGGCGGAGCCTTCAAGCCGCGGTCGTCGCCCTATTCATTCCGAGGATTGAAGGAAGAAGGACTGAAGTACCTGGCCGAGGCATCTCGGTTGACCGGCTTGCCGGTCATCACCGAGGTTCTGACCGCGGACGAGGTTCCCCTCGTGGCCGAGTACGCGGATGTTCTCCAGATCGGCGCACGTAACATGCAGAACTTTTCACTCCTTGAAGCAGTGGGAGAAACCGACAAGCCTGTCTTTCTGAAGCGGGGATTGATGGCCACGGTAAAAGAGCTTCTCCTCTCCGCGGAATACGTTCTCGCGGGCGGAAATTCTCAGGTGATCCTCTGCGAGAGAGGCATACGTACGTTTGAGAGCGAGACGCGCAACACGCTGGATATTTCCGCGGTGCCCCTTCTCAAAAGGCTGACCCATCTACCGGTGGTCGTGGATCCGAGCCACGCTGTGGGAAAGAGAGAGCTCGTCCCTGCCACGGCGCTGGCCGCGGTAGCTGCCGGTGCGGACGGCTTGATGATCGAAGTTCATCCCGATCCTGACGCGGCATTGTCGGACGGACGACAGAGCATGACGCCGGACGCGTTTGGAAGACTGATGACTCTCGTCGAGAAGGTTGCCGCCGCGGTCGACGGTGCGTACAACGGAGGTTGGGAATGAGCCTCAACGGGGTATTCTCTCCGCCGGGCGACAAGTCCATTTGTCACCGGCTCGCGCTCATGTCTTTGCTGGCACGGGGTGAGATGCGACTCATGAATTTCTCCCCTGGAGCGGATGTCGCGTCAAGCCTCGAAGCGGTGAGAAATCTTGCCGGTGGCGTCCGAACACAAGGTGAGCACCTAATCATTTCCGGCGCTCGAGGCGAGATCAAGGACCGCGCGGTCATCAACTGCGGCAATTCAGGCACCACCATGAGGCTTCTCATGGGCATCCTCGCGGGTCGAGCCGGCCGGTTTATCCTCGACGGAGACAGCTCTCTTCGACGGCGGCCCATGGAACGGGTGGCGTCGCCGCTCAGGGATATGGGGGCCGCGATCGAGTGCGTGTCGGGCGCGTGCCCGGTGACGGTGGAGGGGGGCGGCCTGCAAGGCATCGACTATGAGCTTCCTGTGGCGAGCGCGCAGTTAAAGAGTGCGGTTCTTCTGGCAGGGATTCAGGCGGAAGGGGTTACTTCCGTCAGAGGACAGGTTCGCAGCCGCGATCACACAGAACGGCTGCTTCAGGATTTCAGGGCCCGAATCTCGTGGAACGACAGCCACTGCACGGTTGAGCGCTCGTCGCTGGAGTTGCCCGATTCGTACCGCGTTCCCGGCGACATTTCATCCGCAGCCTTCTTTCTCTGTGCCGCGGCCATTATTCCCGGGAGTGAGGTCACGGCCGAGGGAGTGCTCCTGAACCCGACCCGGACCGGCTTCCTGAACGCTCTCTCTCGGATGGGCGCGGAGATCGAAGTGGAGACAGAGGGCGAGAGGCCGGAGCCCTGGGGACGGGTCACGTCCCGCTTCTCTTCCCGGCTCACCTGTTGCTCGATCGGCCCTGATGAGATACCGTTCCTTGTGGACGAGGTTCCCATATTAGCTCTGGTAGCAGCCAGAGCCCATGGGACGAGCGTGTTTGAGGGTGTGGGAGAGCTCAGAGTGAAGGAATCCGATCGTCTCGCCGCGGTGGCCAGCCAATTGAACTTGATGGGAGCGAACGTGGTGATTGACAGCGACACGCTCGTGGTCCATGGACCTGCTCATCTCAGATCACCGCGCAAGCTGGAATCGTTTGGGGACCACCGCATAGCCATGACCCTCAGGCTGGCGGCTCTCCTCAATAATTGAGACCACCGCATAGCCATGACCCTCAGGCTGGCGGCTCTCCTCAATAATTCCAAGCCCGACATCGAGGGTGAGGGAACTACCGTAATCTCGTTCCCCGCTTTCCATGAGACCCTCAAGAGGCTGTGGAGATGAAAGTCTTTTGCGTCTTGAGCGATGCGCGGGCATTCCGTTCCAAGTCCCCTGCCATGCATAACGCGGTCCTTGAACAACAGGGTATCAACGGGGTCTACGTGCCCTTTGCCGTAGAGCCCGATCGGATAGGTGATGCAGTGAGAGGACTCCGAGCCCTCAACATCGCGGGGGCAAATGTCACTGTCCCCCATAAGGAGCTTGTCATACCGTACCTGGACACGCTGTCCGAAGAGGCTTCGGCTGTGGGAGCGGTCAACACGATAGTGATCCGCGGCGCCTCCCTCATGGGTGACAACACCGATACCGGGGGATTCCTGGATGCGCTCGAGCGCGTGGATTTCAGCGCTGCCGGCAAGTCCGTGCTGGTCTTTGGGGCGGGCGGAGTATCCAAGGCGGTCGTTGTGGCATTAGGTCGGCTCGGTCCCTCGGAAATCCTGTTGGCTGGGCGAAATCCTCACAGGACAAGGCACACGGCGAGCACTTTCGGGGCCGCCGCGTCAACCTTTGGATCCTTGACGGGCCGGCCGATCCGTTCCGATCTCGTGGTGAATGCCACTTCCGTGTCCAGCCCGGGCGAGGACCCGAAGATGGCCGATTTCGTCAGTTCCCTCGATCTCTCCCATTGCGAGCTGGTCGTAGACCTCAACTACGGCCGCGACGACAACTTTTGGAGAGAGCTCGCCACAACCTCAGGGGCCCTGTTCATGGACGGACTCCCGATGCTTGCACACCAGGCCCGGCGGAGCTTCGCGCTCTGGACAGGGATCGAGGTTGACGCGGCGATCTTTATGGAACCGCTCAAGGAGAATCCATGACCCGCGGCAATATTTATCTGACCGGCTTCATGGGCGCGGGCAAGAGCACGGTGGGACAACTTCTCGCGAAGTCGATGCGCCGCACGTTCGTGGACATGGACGCGGTTTTGGAGAGAGAATTCAAGATGTCCATACCGGAGGTCTTTGCCACCGTAGGAGAAGAGGAGTTCCGGTCCAGGGAAAACGCTCTTCTGAAGAAGCTGGGGAACCGCACACGGCTGGTGGTGGCAACCGGCGGAGGGGTACCGGAGAACGGCCGTAACAGAGCAATTATGCGACAATCAGGCAAAACGGTGTACCTGGATGCAGATCTCCAATCATGCATGTCCAGGCTGAACAGTGGCGACCGAGCCTCACGACCCTTGTGGCGGGAAGGGCGCAAGCTCGAGGAGTTGTTCCGGCGCCGTGCAGAGCTGTACGCGGCGTGTGATGTGAGGGTCCACGTTGACGAGAAAAGACCGGAAGAGATAACGAACGCCATTATCGCCAGACTGTTCGAAGACGAGAAATTTTCTGCGACGCTGGGAGAAGCTGAATGCCCGGTGATCGTGACGTGCGACGCGCCGGCTGCTCTGTCCCGGTTTGTCCGCGGTCGCCGCGTAGCCCTGATCACCGACCGGACCGTTTCGCGGATTCACGGGAGCCGATTCCGAGACCTGCTCGATGACCCCGTTGAGATAGTGGTGCAACCCGGGGAAAGGTCCAAGACGCTCAGCACTGCGCGGAGAATCTTTGAGAAGCTGCACGATCAACGGTTCGAAAGAGACGACATGGTGGTAGCTCTGGGGGGCGGGGTGGTCACCGATCTGGCTGCGTTCGTCGCCTCGACGTACAAGCGAGGGATGCACATTGCCCTCGTGTCCACGACACTCCTGGGATGCGTGGACGCGGCCGTGGGAGGCAAGACCGCGGTCAACCTGGGCTCCACCAAGAATGTCATCGGCACATTCAACATTCCCGCCGCGGTGATCCTCGATATCTTCTCATTGGGCACGCTTCATCGCAAACAGATAAGTGAGGGGCTCGTCGAGGCGTACAAGACAGGCCTCGTTGCTTCACCGACTCTTGCCTCACTGATCGAGCGCGAGACACGGAATCTCCGCTCCGGGGACCTGCAGCTCCTCGCAGAGGTGGCAAGTCTGTCCGCGAGGAGCAAAGCGCACGTAGTCGCTCAAGATTTCCGGGAGGCCGGTCGGCGCAGGATACTCAACTTCGGTCACACGTTCGGTCACGCGGTCGAAGCATTTCACCGATTCCGCATCAGCCACGGTCAGTCAGTAGCGCTTGGAATGATCGCGGCTACGCGGCTGTCCGAGGCACGAGGGCTCCTGTCAAGCGACGCGGCCGAGCGTATCATTTCCACGACCCGGGAGATCTCACCCTACGACGTTGCGCCGCCGCCACCTGACGAAGCGTGGGAGCAGATGCGGCACGACAAAAAAATCAAGGGAGGGAAAATGGTTTTTGTCCTCATTGAGGGCATCGGGCAGGCCGTCTGCGTGGATGATGTTTCCCGACAAGAGGTTGCCGCGGCATTCCGACGGATTGAGGAGAAGTCCGATGGGTAGTGTGTTCGGTCGCTATTTTCAGGTGACCACGTTTGGCGAGTCACACGGTCAGGGGCTCGGGGTGGTTGTGGATGGCGTGCCCGCGGGAGTCGCGGTTGACGCGGCATGCATACAGCGAGACCTCGATCGGCGTCGTCCGGGGACCTCTCCCTTTGTGTCGCCGCGGCGGGAGCCCGATGAAGTTGAGGTCCTTTCGGGGATCTCAGAGGGTCGGACGCTGGGCTCACCCATAGGCTTGCTGATTCGAAACCGTGACGCGAGGCCCGGGGATTATCGGAAAATACGCGAGCTGTTTCGCCCCGGACACGCGGATTACACGTACTTCAACTTGAACCTTACGGGATCACTATTCGATCCTATACGGTGAGCATCGGCCATCTTTCGGCCAATCGAGTAGACCCCACTTTCGCCGAGGAGCACCCCCTACGTTGTTGCGATCCGGAGGTTTCAGACCAAATGGCCGAGCTCGTCCGCCAGGTGAGCGCGCAAGGAAACTCAATCGGCGGCCTGGTCGAGGTTCTGATCGAGCGCGTGCCCCCGGGACTCGGTGATCCCGTGTTTCACAAGCTTGACGCGGTGTTGGGCTGGGGCATGCTTTCTATCGGAGGGGTCAAGGGAGTGGAATTCGGCACCGGATTCCGGCTGGCTGGAATGCGAGGCTCCGAGGCAAACGATGCCATCTCCAGCAACGGATTTCTCTCCAACCATGCCGGCGGAATACTGGGCGGAATATCCAACGGGGAACCCATAGTCATGCGGTTGGCGGTGAAGCCGACTCCATCCATTGCCAAGCCTCAAGCCACCATTGACATTCACGGGCAGAATCAAACGATAGAGATCAAAGGGCGGCACGACCCGTGCATCTGCCCGCGCATCGGACCGGTCGCGGAGGCCATGAGCGCGCTTGTGCTGGCGGATGCGCTGCTGGAACAAGAGGCTCGTTCGAGGGGAACAAGATGAAGATCAGGGTAATAAATGGGCCGAACCTCAACCTGCTGGGACAACGCGAGCCCGCGGTGTACGGGATCCGGACCTTGAATGAGATTGAAGAATCGCTCTGCACGCTGGGCGCGGAATTAGGGGTGGATGTCTCCTTCTTCCAATCGAATATCGAGGGTGAGCTGGTCGAGGCTCTCCAACAGGCAGAGAATCTTCACGACGGCGTAATCCTCAACGCGGCGGCGTACACGCATACGAGCGTGGCCGTACGGGATGCCGTTTCCGCGATCAGCATTCCTGTTGTGGAGGTGCACCTCTCAAATCCCCAGGCGCGAGAGTTCTTTCGGAGAAGATCGTTACTGGCCGATGTGTGCGCGGGTTCCATATCCGGATTCGGTGAGGAATCCTACGCGCTCGCCCTGTTGTGGTTTGCACGACAGGGAAAGATCGAGGCGTAGGACGGTACCATCCCGTGGAGCACACAGCGGGCCCGGCAAGGAACATGCCTTTTCCCTGAAGCCCTGCCGCGGCCACAGGTCGAGGTTGGTGCCTTGACTCGATCGCCGCACGCTGCCCTTTTCCTTCCAGGGCGTCACCTCGACCTTTCCTCTCTACAGGACAGATCCACAACCTTCCTGCGATTAGAGCTCACGGCCCACTGCCTCAGCCACGCGGCCCAGCTCCTCGACAAGCGCTTCGAACTCAGGGGGACGAAGGCTCTGAGATCCGTCCGACAGAGCCTCCTCCGGATTGGGATGCACCTCGATTATCAGCCCGTCCGCTCCCGCGGCTATGGCTGCCCGACTCACGGCCGCGACATATTCCCTCTTTCCGGTCCCATGGCTGGGATCCACCACTACAGGAAGGTGGCTCAGGGACTTCAGAACGGGAATGGCATTGATGTCGAGAGTGTTGCGGGTGTAGGTCTCGAAGGTCCGGATTCCTCGTTCGCACAGTATGACCCGTGGATTGTTGTGGCTCAGTATGTATTCGGCCGCGTTGAGGAACTCTTCCAGGGTGCTCATCAAACCGCGCTTGAGAAGGACCGGTTTATGGGATTCGCCCACTTCGTGAAGAAGGGCAAAATTCTGCATGTTTCTGGCCCCGATCTGCAGGACATCCGCGTACTGGGCAACGAGCGGCACCTGCTCCGGCCGTGTGACCTCGGTTACCACCGCCAGACCCGCCATATCGCGAGCCTGAGCGAGGAACTTCAGTCCTTGCTCCCCGAGACCCTGGAAACTGTATGGTGAAGTCCTGGGCTTGAACGCTCCTCCCCGCAGGACCGATGCCCCTGCCTTCTTCACCGCCAGAGCCGTTTCGATTATCTGGTCCTTGCTTTCCACCGCGCAGGGGCCGGCCATGAGTATGATCGTCTTGCCCCCTATCATAGAGCCGTCGACCGGGAAAATCGTATCTTCCGACTTGAAGTCACGGCTGGCCAGCTTGAAAGGCCCCAGGAGCGGAACCACCCGTTCAACTCCATCGAGGCATTCAAAGACACTTCGTTCCACCGCGCTGTTGTCTCCGACAACTCCGACAATGGTTCGAATTGTCCCTTTGGAAAGGTGGGGTGTGAGCCCGGTGGACTCAATCTTGGATAAGACCTGCGCGACATGCCTTTCGCTTGCATCTTTTCT